>JAAZBY010000260.1 GCA_012513595.1 Chloroflexota bacterium | reverse complement strand
GGGCTGCTCTGGTTTGAGGCCACCGCCGTGGTGCCCGAGGCGCGCGCCAACCCCCGACAGCTCCTGCTGGTCGAGAGCACGGCCGACTCTTTTGCCGCGCTGCGCGAGGGCGCGCTGGCGGTCGGGCGTGAGGCGAACGGTGCAGAGTATACTCCGTATACTGTCATTAAGCTGACCCACTCGGGGCGCTATTCGCGCCCGGTGGACAAGCCGGCGCCGATCATCGCCCACCACGATGGCCTGCTCGACAAGGCCGTCGGGGTCCCGGAAGACCAGCCGCTCGTCACCGATGACTACCTGGACCGTCTGCAGGACCGCTACATCGAGGCGGCCAGGCTGGCGGCGCGCTGCGGGTTCGACGGGGTGGACATCAAGTCCTGCCACCGCTATCTGTTCTCCGAGTTGCTCGCCGCGCATACCCGCCCGGGCAAGTACGGAGGCTCGTTCGAGAACCGCACGCGCATGCTCCTGAGCATCGTGCGCCGCGTGCGCGACGAGGTCCCGGGCGTCGACGTTACCCTGCGGATGAACGTCTACGACGGGCACCCCTACCCGTGGGGCTGGGGCGTCTCTCAGGAGGACCCCGCCGTGCCCGATATGAGCGAGCCGCTGCGGCTCATCGGCCTCCTCGAGGAGGCCGGCGTCCGTCTCATCAACGTGACGGTCGGCAACCCCTACTACACGCCGCACATCAATCGCCCCTTTGACACGAATGTTGACGGCGGCTACGTCCCCGAAGAGCACCCTGTAGTGGGCGTGGCCCGCATGATCGGGCTGGCGAGGCAGGTCAAGGAGGCCTATCCGGGCCTGGTGGTGGTGGGCTCGGGGTACTCCTGGCTGCGCCAGTTCGTGGGGAACGCGGCGGCCGGCGCCATGGCCCGCGGCTGGACCGACCTGGTGGGCGTGGGGCGGGAGGCCTTTGCCTACCCCGACTTCGCCCGCGACCTGTTGACCTCCGGCGAGATGAAGCGCCGTGGGGTGTGCATCGCCTGCAGCCGCTGCACGCAGATCATGCGCGACCACGGCCGCGCCGGCTGCGTGCCCTTTGACCGGGAGGTCTACGGCCCCATCTACGACGAGGGGCGCCAGGCGCACTAGCGTACCTCGACCCCCGGGACGAGCGCATAACGAGAGGGCAGAACGCGTGGCGTTCTGCCCTCTCTGGCGTGCTGGCTCAGGCGAGGTCGACCGCGGCGGGCAGGCCGCCGGCGGCGCGGGCCGCCCGTACGGCATTCAGCACCGCCAGGGCTACTGCCTCGGCGGCCATGTCCATCACCACGGTCTGGTGGGCCTCCACCGCGCCGCTGGCCACGGCGAAGAGCGTGTCACCGTCGTAGAGGGTGTGCGCCGGGCGTACCGAGCGGGCCAGGCCGTCGTGCGCGGCGGAGGCCGTCTCGTGGGCCTGGGCCACGTCCAGGCGCGCGTTGGTGCCCACCACGCCGATGACGGTGTTGGTGTGCGGGAGGGCCGCCGGCGCCAGCGCCGCGCGCAGGGCCAGGCGGGAGTCGGCAAAGGCCCCGTCGCGCTCGGCCCGCGCCCCGGCGATGATGGCGCCCGTGGCCGGGTCGACCACGTCGCCCAGGGCGTTCACGGCCACCAGCGCCCCTACCACCAGGTCCCCGAAGCTCACGCTGGCCGTGCCGATGCCGCCCTTCATGGCGCGCCCCATGCCCAGGACCTTGCCGACCGTGGCGCCCGTGCCGGCGCCGACGTTGCCCTGCGCCACCGGGCCGCCGCGCGCCGCCTCACAGGCGCGGTAGCCCATGGGCGCGTCGGGCCGCACCGAGGGGGAGCCGAGCGCTAGGTCGAACAGCACCGCCGCCGGCACGATCGGCACCCGTGCCACGCCGGTATCGTGCCCCAGGCCGCGCTCCTCGAGGTAGCGCATCACGCCGTCGGCGGCGGCCAGGCCGAAGGCGCTGCCGCCGGTGAGCAGTATGGCGTTGGCCCGTTCCACCAGGGTGCCCGGGCGCAACAGGGCCGTCTCGCGCGTGCCGGGGGCCAGCCCGCGCACCGAGACGCCGGCCACCATCCCCTCGCCACACAGCACCACGCTGCAGCCCGTCAGGGCCACGGGGTCGGTGGCGTGCCCCACGCGGAGGCCGGGAACATCGGTGAGGTACCCGGGGGCCAGCGCCTCAGCCATGTTCTTTCCTTTCCCACAGGAGGGCCACGCGGGCCACGATCTGCTCTGCCACGTCGAACTTTTGCATCAGCGGGAGCGGCTCCTCGCCCCCGTCGGGGGTCAGGAGGATCACGCGGTTGGTGTCCACCTCAAAGCCGCTGTCGGTGGCGGCCACGTCGTTGGCCACCATCAGGTCCAGCCGCTTGGCGCGCAGCTTGGCCGCGGCGTTGGCCAGCAGGTCCTCGGTCTCGGCGGCAAAGCCGACCACGATTCGCGGCCGCCGGCCCTCGGGCAGCGCCCCCACCGAGGCGACGATGTCGGCCGTGCGCTCGAGCTCCAAAGTAAGCCCGCCGGAGGTGCCCTTCTTGATCTTTTGCGCAGCCACCTGGGCCGGCCTAAAGTCGGCCGGCGCGGCCGCCATGATCAGGACGTCGGTCTCCGGCACGGCGCCCATCACGGCGGCCTCCATGTCAGCCGCCGAGCGCACCGGCTCCATGCGCACGCCGTGCACGGCCGGCAGGCCGGTGGGGGCGTGGATCAGGCGCACCGCGGCGCCCGCGTCGCGGGCGGCCTCGGCCAGGGCGTAGCCCATGCGCCCCGATGAGCGATTGGTCAGGTGCCGAACGGGGTCCAGCGCCTCTTGCGTCCCGCCGGCGGTGACGGTGACGCGCCGCCCGGCCAGCGGCCCGCCGCGCCCCAGGGTCTGGCGGATGGCAGCGATCAGCTCCTCGACGGGCACCAGCCGGCCGGCGCCGACCCGGCCGGAGGCCAGCCGCCCGCTGGCGGGTCCCACGATGACGGCGCCCCGCGCGCGGAGCGCTGCGACGTTCTCCTGCGTGATCGGGTTGGCCCACATGTCAGCGTCCATGGCCGGGGCGATCACCAGCGGCGCCGTGGTGGCCAACACCGTGGAGGTAAGCAGGTTGTCGGCCATGCCATGGGCGATCTTGGCGATGGTGTTGGCCGTGGCCGGCGCCACGACCAGCACGTCAGCCTTTTGTGACAGTGACAGGTGGGCCATGTCCACGTCGCGGAGGAGGGTGAACATCTCTAGCGCCACGGGGCGCTTGGTGATCGTCTGGAAGGGGAGCGGCGTGACGAAATGCG
>JAAZBY010000259.1 GCA_012513595.1 Chloroflexota bacterium | reverse complement strand
CACGGCCAATGGTGAGCGCAGCTCGTGCGCGGCGATGTTCAGGAACTCGCTCTTGAGCCGGTCCAGCTCGGAGAGGCGGTCGTAGGCCTCCTGGATCTCGCTGAACATGCGCGCGTTGGCCAGGGCTACCGCCGCCTGGCTGGCCAGCAGGGTCAAGAACTCGATGTCGAGCTCGGTCAGGGGCTCGGCCTCCCCGATGCGCGCCACGTTGAGGACGCCGAGCGCCGTGTCCATGTGTACGAGCGGTACCGACGCAGCGCTGGCTACCTGCTCGGCGCCAAAGGTGCGCAGCGCCCAGGGGTCCGCCGAAATGTCGCCCTGCACGGTAACGGGCTGGCGGGTGCTGATGGCCCGGCCAGCGGTGCCCTCGCCAATGGCGGGGTCCCCGGGGCGCGGGCAAGCGGCAAAGACGCCCTCGGTCGAGTGCAGGCGCAGCAGGTGTTCATCGGCGAGGAGCATGAGAGAGGCGCTGTCGGCGTGCATCTCCTCACGGGCGATGTGCACGACGTGTTTGGGCACCATCTTGAGGTCAACCGAACTCATGAACACCTTGCTCAGGTCGAACAGGGGGATCAGGGCGCTGAGCCGGGCGTTCTCCGTTTCGAGGCGTTTGCGGGCCAGGGCGCGTTCCACGGCCGAGGTGAGCTCATCGGGCCGGAACGGCTTGAGGACGAACTCGTACACTCCGACGCGAATGGCCTCGATGGCGGTTTCGAGCGTCCCGAACCCGGTCATGACGACGGAGGCGATGTCCGGCCGGATGGCCTGGATGGCCCGAAAGGCGTCCAGGCCGCCGATGTCGGGCATCATGACGTCGGTCACCAGGGCGTCAAAGTGTTCTTCCCTGGCCAGGGCGATGGCCTCACGGCCGTCGGCGGCGCCGACCGTCTCAAAGCCGGCCAGTTCCAGGGCGCGAATGCACATCCGGCGCAAGTCCGGCTCATCCTCAGCCACCAGAATGCGTTCGTTCGCCATGCTTCCCCCGATAGTGAGATGGATGCCGGGTAGCGGGTGGGCGCCGTCTATCTCACTGGCCGGCACTGCCCACGGCCATATAGCCACGACGTAGCACGTTGCGAATGTACACCGGGTTGCGGGGATCCGTCTCGACTTTGTCGCGCACGTTCTTGACGTGGACGCGTACAAGGTCGGGCATGCCCGTGCCGGGCGGGTACTCCCAGACCTGCTGCAGGAGCTGGTCGGCGGAAAACACCTTGTTTGGGTGACTCATCAGGAACTGCACCAGCTCGAACTCGACCGGGGTGAGGAGCACGGTGCGGTCGTGGGTGGTGAGCTCGTAGGTGCTGCAGTTCAAGATCAGGTTGCCCAGCTCGATCCGCTCGGTGGGCAGCAGGGCACTGCTGGCCTGTGAGCGGCGCAAGAGCGCCTTGACGCGCAGGCCCAGTTCGCGCAGGTCAAAGGGCTTGGTGAGGTAATCGTCGGCACCGGCCTCGAATCCCTCGATCTTGTCGGCGATCTCCCCCTTGGCCGTAAGGAACAGAATGGGGATCATGCGCAACTCGGCGTTCACGCGCATGTGCCGGCACACGTCGATGCCCGACATGCCCGGCATGATGATGTCCAGCACGACGATGTCCGGCGGCGCCTGGCGGGCCATCTGGAGGGCGTCGGCGCCGCGGTGGGCGACCTGTACGTCGTGTCCATCAAGTATCAGGGTGCGCTGAATGGTCTCGGCAACGGCAACATCGTCGTCGACCACGAGAACCCGGTAGCCCATGTCTGATCTCCTTCGTGCGCGCGGCAGCGGGCGGGCGCGATGCCGCCGGGGAAAGCGCGGACATTATACCATCTCGGCGAGGAGGCCACAACGCCATGTGGCCGGGAGCCGGCAGGAACCGCTCCACAGCGGCGGTTCTTGACGGGTGCGGGCCGATCGGCTAGCATCCCGGCACGGCAAGGGAGGCACATGGGCAGCGCACGATCGTACCGCATCAGCAAGAGTCAGCTCGCCGTCGTCGTTGGGGCGACGCTGGCGCTCTGGTTCGTGATCGCCTTTACAAGTAAAGCGATCGATGCCTACCGTCTGCGGTCCTGGCGGGATCGGCTGGCGGTCGAGATGCAGCAGATGGAGCGCGAGCGCGACGCGCTGCGCGCCGAGTTGGAGCGGCGGCAGACCTACGGATGGGTGGACGAGCGCCTGCGCGATGCGGGCCTGGTGCCTGACGGGGTAGTGGGCGTTATTGCCGTAGCGGTGGCCCCGGCGCCAACGGTCGCCGCGCCCACGGGAGTCGAAGGGCCGGCGGAGCCTCCTGCGCGCGAGACGGCCAGCGGGGGACTGTTTGACAATGCCAACTGGGAAGCGTGGCAGAGGCTGATTTGGGGATTTGACACGCTGCGCTGAACGTGTATAATCATGCCTGTTGATGCGGGGTGGAGCAGCGGCAGCTCGTTGGGCTCATAACCCAAAGGTCCCAGGTTCGAATCCTGGCCCCGCTACTTTTTCATGCGGCGGCGTAGCTCAGTGGTAGAGCAGGGGACTCATAAGCCCTTGGTCACT
>JAAZBY010000258.1 GCA_012513595.1 Chloroflexota bacterium | reverse complement strand
GGGTTCCAGGCTCATCGAGGCGCGCATATCGGCCCACAGGGCCGAGCCCCACGACAGCACGGCAAAGCTGTCCCGTTCGATGCCGCTCTGTACCTTCTCAGCGGCATCGTCCAGCCGCCGACTATGGCCCGATAACTGCGCTAGCGCATCCGAGGCCTTTCGCTTCAGATTGTCGTACTGGTAGAGGAGCGCCTGTGGCGCCGGCACGCGCTTCTCTAGCTCCTCCGCCTTTTTACGGTACTCCAAGATGCCGATGTGTGTCGTCTCGATCTCCCAGCCGTTCAGCAAGAGGCCCCATTCGTTCCTCACGACATCCGAGACCTGAACCACGACCGTGTTGTCCAGGACGGAGAGCTCAAGGGTGTTCCGGGTGAGCGCCACGCGCAGCCAGTTCTCCATGCTGATGGGGCGTCCGCCCTTGAGCAGTACCACCGACGCCGTGCGCGCGCCCACGAACAGCCCCAGCAGTAGCCCCGCCGCGGCGAGGTTGCACCCCACCGGCGGGGCACATAGCTCGCGGATAGCCTGGCCCAGCACCAGCGGCCGCTCGGCGCCAGGCTCGGTAAGCCGGATGTCCAGGTTCTCGATGAGGCAGCGCACCGCCCGATTGCCGGGCAGCAGGCGAAGCGCGCCCGCTCGATCGAAGGCCTGCCAAGCCTCGCTGAGGACCTGTACCGCCCGGTTCCGCTCGCGTGGCGACCGCGAGCTGATCCAGTCTTGATCCAGGTGGCCCAGGAATAGCTCTCGGGTGAACAGCGCGCAGTCCGGAGCAGCATTTCCGCGCGTCGTCGAGTATCCGTCGAATGGGAAGGTGATGCGCTGCGGATACAGTGCGTCAAACAGGCCGTCCAGCGTGGCGCTCAGGGTCGATACACGCACATCCTGAGCCGTCGCGAACACCATCTGCCGCTGGCGGCGCAGCGCGTCGAACAGGTTCTCAAGATCCTGCTTCGTCGAGACCTTGCGCCCGTAGAGAAAGGCGTTGTAGCGTTCGACGTCCCTGGCGGCCATGCCCTGCTCAAGCACCCAGTACTCGGCGATCTTGGCGCCGAACTCGCCACCCTCATCCGGCAGCAACATGATGGCGATCGGTGCGCCAATCTCCCACCGCACGCCGGCGCTCTCGAGGCGCGTCCTCAGCTGAGCCGTGGCCGCCGCGCGCACCGCGTTCAGGTCACTCTCCGGCCCGACGTAGCAGTATATGAGCTGCCCTTTGGCTTCATCCACTGCCCTGGCCTCTAGCCAGTACGTCACGGCAAGCCGGATCTGGCTGCCCAGAAGATTCACACCCGTAAAGTGAACGCGATAGTTCCACTCCTTCGTGGCGATCTGCGAGCGGGCCCCAAAGTCCGTGGGGAACGTGACGAGGTCCGGGAACCACTCGGCGTACCGGACGCCAAAGAGACTGGCCCGATTATCTGCTGAGACCCTCCCCACCTCGTTGTCGAGGTATGCCACGAACTGCGTCCGAGGCACCGCATCGCTCACGATCTCGTACTGGCACAAACCCTCGTCCCAGCTTAAGCATCCCCGCTCCCGCTCCAGGGAGTGCAAGGCCGGCGCGACGGCTTCTGCCGCTCGCCCGCTGAACATCGCCAGGGCCCGCAAACAGTCGTCCCGCGAAGTCGTTCTCGGACTGGTCTTGGCCATCAGCAGGACGGCCTGCAGTACCCGCACCTCAAGCGGGGTCATCTGGTGCCCGTACCTGCTCAGGACGCTTCGATAGGCCTGGGCAGCGGCGCCCTGCTGGCCGCTCTTCTCCGCCGCCACGAACTCATCGATCAGCGGATCTCCACACAGGTCGACGGGAGCGATCGACAACCCTGGCGTAACTTCCCGCTCCTCGACCGCTGCGTACGCGTCCGCCAGGAACGAGAGGGCCGAACGCTGCTGCAGCGACCGGCCAACAGAGGCCAGATGGTAGAGAAGCCAGGTCGCCAGCGGGTGGAGCGGCCAGCACCCTTCCTGCACCACGCGCTCAAAGGTCTCGCCATCGCTCCAGATGGCGTGCGCTGCCATCTCGGGGAACCACGCCTGCATCTGAGTCCGCAGTGCCCCACTCGGCTCTCCTCGCTCCATGATCTGCGTACGCAGCGCGGCGCGGTCGCGCTTCTCCAGAAGGTTCGCGATCAACGTCTCGAGGTTCGTCGAGAGCCTCGTCTTGTTCACTACGTCGTACCGCGTCACGTACCGCTGCAGGTCATCGCGCAGTTCGGGCGCCACTCGCGATACGTACGCCCGCAACTCGAACTGGATGAACGGCAGCAGGAACACGCCTTCGCCGTTCCCCTGCACGGCCTCGAACAGCTGCTGCAGCGCCCCGGGGCCGGCCACTTGGGGCCGCTGCACCGAGAACTCCAAGAAGCGCCCGAACTCGTCGAACAACACCACGATGCCGGCGAATGGACGCCCCGCCCCGCAGTACGTTTCCCGTGTTACGCGGATCAGGTCGTGCAGCGACTCCTGCCCAACAGCGCGAAGTGCCGTGCCAATCTTCTGCTCGTGGATCGCGCTCACCCACCCAAAGGCCCGCTCATCCTGTTGCTGCAGGCGCTCGAGCACCTCCTCGGCACACACATCACCGAACGCGGCGACGTAATCCGCCCGCAGCGCATCAAAGAATGCCTCGGTAAAGTTCGCCGCGTACCGAAAGCGCGGCCGTAGGTCGTCGAGGGGCGCTGTGTCCAGGTCGCGCTCCCGCAGGGCCAGCATCACCTGGCGGACGATCTCCCCCGTCAGGTCGAAATCGCGCATTCCGTTGATGGCGATGACCAGGTATGGCCGATCCACCTCGTTCAGCATCTGCCCGACGCGGGCACCGATACGTCGATCCGCGCTGCTCAGGTTGTCGAGAATGCGCCCGGCCAACGGCGAGCGCGGGGCGCGAAGCAGCGAGGCCAGGGTGACTGCCAGGTGGGATTTGCCCGTTCCGTACCCCGCCACCGCCAGCGTAAAGGGCTCATCCGCCCTCCGTCCGGTGATCCGCTCGAGGACCTCTAGCGTGAATGTCGCCGTGTCCACCTGACGAAGCGCCTGGTCTTCGGCCAAGGCGCGGTCTATCCCATGGTAGGCCGGACCGTGAAAACAATAGTGCGCCGCTGCCCTCTCCGCCAGATCCACATTGTCTTCGAGCCACCCGATCTCCACCGCACCGTGGAACAGGAGATCTCGCCTGAACGAGACGATGTCGTTGAGTCTCACGGCCTCGCTCCTCCCCTAGACGAGCTCCTCGTATAGGCTCGGCCATACGCTATCAGCCGTAGCCCTTCTCTCCAGTACCCACGGTCGCATCTGACGATCCACGGCCACGTACCCCTTTCGATCGAGGAGCGCGCCAAGCTGCTCCACGTCACCGCCCCCCCACAAGCACACGTCAAACAGCCAAGTGCGCTCGCTCAAGTCGGTCACGGTGACCTGCGTGTCCCCGGAAAAGTGCACCTCCATCAGCCCCAGAATGAGGGCCGAATACGCCGTGGCGTACGCCTCGACGAGGGGCGCCTTGCCCCGCTCAATCACCTGCTCCGACGCCGTGAGGACGCCCGCCCTGCCCAGCGCTGCCTCGTCCGTATACGCGCGAACCAGCGGCCCGGTCCGGTTGTTGCCGGGCCCCAACCGCGCGACGAGATAGTCCTCCAGCTGCTGTCGACTAAAGCGCACCCCCAGTACACCCCGTCCTTCGCCAAAGACCACCCGCCAGGCCTCTGCGCCGCCGCCCTCCCGACAGAGGTTCACGTGCGCCACCCACTGATTGACGCCCTCACCAAGGTACTGGTCCTCCGCGTATACCACGCGCCCCAAAGCCGTGAGAGCCGGCCTCCGAATCTGCCCCTCCTCGTTCGCCATCTCGATGAGGCCCATCCCCAAGGCATAGTCCATAATGGCGGGCACCTTGCCCGTCGAGACCCCCATGGGGATCCCCGTCTCGGCGCCGATCTCTTGGTAGGTCCCCGCCTTGCCCAGCGCCGCATAGTGCAGCAGCGCCCCGATATGCCGCCTCTCCGGTACGAACGTGCGATGAAAGTTT
>JAAZBY010000257.1 GCA_012513595.1 Chloroflexota bacterium | reverse complement strand
TCGCCGTTGAGCCGCACCATGCTGGCGATCGCCTCCTGCAGGTGGGCCGGGTCGGCCACGTCTCCCTTGGCGGCGGTCGTCACGATCCCGACGCCCAGCGGCTTGGTCAGCACGAGCAGGTCGCCCGGCCGCGCCCCTCCCTTGGTCAGAATGCGGCCCGGATGCACAGTGCCCATCACCGCCAGCCCGTACTTGGGCTCCTCATCGTCGATGGTGTGGCCGCCCGCCAGGACGCCCCCCGCCTCGCGGACCTTACTCCCGCCACCGCGCAGGATCTCGCTGGCCACCTCGGTCGGCAGGTCTGGCGGGAAGGCGGCGATATTCAGCGCCAGGACCACCCGCCCGCCCATGGCGTAGATGTCGCTCATGGCGTTGGCCGCCGCGATGGCCCCGTAGGCAAAGGGATCGTCGACCACCGGCGTGAAAAAGTCCAGCGTCTGGATGATGGCCAGGTCGTCCGTCACCCGATACACGGCGGCATCGTCGGCCACCTCCAGCCCAACCAGGAGGTCGGGGTAGTCGCTCGGGCGAAAGATGTCTCGCAGAGGGCGCAGCACCTGCGCCAGGGCCTCAGGGCCCATCTTGGCCGCTCAACCGGCGGCCGTGGTCAGCGCCGTAAGCCGTATCTTCCCGGCCATGCCTCCCCCTTTCTGCGCCCGGCTGGCGGGGCTCACAGGGTCACCACCCGCGCCGCGCCCAGCAGAGCCTCCACGATGGCGTACATGTTGGTGACCTCTCCGACGGCCACCTGGTCCTTGAGGCCCAGGTAGTCCAGGCAGGTCCCGCAAGAGGCGACGTGCACCCCCCGGCCCGCCAGCGCGGCAAGGTCCTCAAGGACCGGGGAGCCCGCGACGGCCAGACGCACCCCGTTGTTCAGGAAATACACCGCCTGGGGCAGATGCTGCACCTCACCGATGGCGTGGAAGAACCCGCGCATCAGAATGCGCCCCAGTTCCGGCGCCTCCCCGCGGCCCAACAGGTCAGAGGGTACCACGAGCACCAGCGGGCCCTCGGCCGAGCGGACCTGGGCCAGCGGGCCAGGCGCCGAGGCGGCCACCTCGGCAGGGGCGCTGCCCTGGTCGCTGGGCGAGGCCTGCCCCGGGGTCAGGTGCAGAAAGATGCCCTCGGCGCGCACCTCCGTGCGCACCTGGTACCCTTCCCGTTCGGCCATCCGCGTGACGTTCTGGCGGGCGTTGTCGTTATCCACCACAGTGATGATAGCGCCGGCGGCGGCGTCGCGCATCGCCCGGCGCGTGAGAATCACGGGCTGCGGGCAGGCCAGCCCCCTGGCATCCACTACTCTATCCACCGCGCACCTCCGCTATCGACTCCAGCTCACTCCAGCGTGTGTACCCCCTGGATGGTGACCCCGGCCTGGCCGAGAACCTCCAGCGCACGATCCTCGAGCTCGGGCTGCAGGCGGATGCAGACGCCGCAATCCGAGCTGAACTGCCGGGGCACCGGGATCAGGCGGCACTCCACCCCGGCGCGCACCAACAGAGACTCGGCCCGCACCGCGTGGCTGGTGCTGGGAAACAGGATCACCACGTAACGGTCTCCGTGCATCACGTCCTCCGGGCCAACGCCTCGACGGCAGCCAGGGCGGCGTCGATCTCCTCGCTGGTGTTCAGCGCGCCGAGGCCAAAGCGCACCGTGCCCCGCGGAAAGGTCCCCATCGTCCGGTGTGCCGCCGGCGCACAGTGCAGCCCGACCCGGCAGAGCACGCCGTACTCGTCGTCCAGGCGCAGGCCCACCTCGGAGGGTTCGAGCCCGGCGACATGGAACGAGACGGTCGCGGCCTGCCGCTCGGCGTCGCGCGTGCCGTACACCGTCACGCCGCTGATGCTCACCAGGCCATCGATGAGCCGCTGCGTGAGGCGCACCTCGTGCCTGCGGATTTCCTCCACCCCGCGGGCGAGCACCCAGCGAACGCCGGCTCGCAGCCCGGCCAGGCCCGGCACGTTCAGGGTGCCACTCTCGCAGGCGTCGGGCAAAAAGTCGGGCTGCTCCTCCAGGTCCGAGCGGCTGCCGGTGCCACCACGCTTGAGGGGTGTGATGCGCTTGGCGTCGAACTCGGGCGCCACGATCAGCCCCCCCGTACCCATAGGCCCCAACAGCGCCTTGTGCCCGGTGATGGCCAGCAGGTCGATGTGCAGGGCCTGCATGTCCAGCGGGTAAGCGCCCGCCGTCTGGGCGGCATCCACGAGGAGGGGGACTCCCCGTCGCCTGGCCAGCAGGCCCACCTCGCCGATCGGCAGCACCGTCCCGATCACGTTCGAGGCATGGGTCAGCGCGATCATGGCCGTGTTGGGGCGCAGCGCCGCCTCGACGTCGGCCGGGAGCAGCACGCCCTCCGGAGAGCAGCCCACCACGGTGACCTCCACGCCCTGGCGCTGGAGGGCCCGCAGGGGGCGCATCACCGAGTTGTGCTCCATGCTGCTGGTGACGACGTGGTCGCCCGGGCGCAACACCCCCCGCAGGGCCAGGTTGAGCGCCTCGGTCACGTTCTGGCCAAAGACCACCCGCAGCGGGTCGGCGGCCCGGAACAGGTCGGCCACCGCCTCGCGCGTCGAGTACACCAGCCGGCCCGCCTCCACCGCCAGCCGATGGCCTGACCGCCCGGGGTTGGCGCCGACCTCGGCCATGAAGGCCGCCATCGCCTCGATCACGCCGGGGGGCTTGGGCCACGAAGTGGCCGCATTGTCCAGGTAGATCATCGCTCTCTCCGCCAGGTTCTGTGGGCACACGGTTCCGGGCCAGGCCGACGCCAGCCGCCGTAACGCAAAGATGCCACCGACACGCCTCGGTGGCATCCCAGACAAGGAGACTCATAGCGTGAGCGCTACGCACCCCCCCAAGGGCCCGACGCGTGCGGCAATCCCGGCGAGCGCCACCCGGCGCCCGGCCGGACGATTCAGGCGAGCCGATGCAGCAACTTGGGCACGCGTCCCTCCTGTGTGAATACCGACTTGCTTGGCGGCATTATACGCCGTCTACCACGGCACGCAAACGACACGCGGCGCAGGCATGCCGCCTTTGCCGATGGCTACTGTCTGGTGGTATACTCGGCGAGCCGCAGGTATCTATTGCATCGCCAACCCAACCGCGACCAGGAGTCTGCATGAGTAAGCACTTCATCGGCGTAGACCTGGGGGGCACGCAGATACGCGCCCTCGTCTGCGACGGCCAAGGACAGGTCCTGAGCCGTGCGGCAACCCTCACCCTGGCGCAGGAAGGGTGCGCTGCGGTCATCGAGCGCATCCATCAGACGATCATCGAGGCCGTCGGCACCCTGCCGTGGGAGGCGGTCGCCGGCATCGGCGTGGGCGCCCCCGGGCCGCTCGACCCGTATTCCGGCGTGGTGGTGCACGCGCCCAACCTGCCCGGCTGGGACGGCGTGCCCCTGCGCAGCATCATCGCCGAGCGCTTTGGCCGCCCGGTGGAGCTGGGCAACGACGCCAACCTGGCCGCCCTGGGCGAGCAGCGCTTTGGCGCCGGGCGCGGCGTCGCCGACATGGTCTATATGACGGTCAGCACCGGCATCGGCGGCGGGATCATTGCCGGCGGCGAGCTCTTTCTCGGCCACGGAGGGTTCGCCGGTGAGATCGGTCACCAAACCATCCTGGTGGACGGCCCCCTGTGCGGCTGCGGCAACAGGGGCTGCCTGGAGGCGCTCGCAGCCGGCCCCGCCATCGGCCGGATGGGCCGGGAGGCGGCCGCCCTCCCGCGCGGCGCGGCCCTCCTCGACCTGGCTGGCGGCGATATCGCGGCAGTCACCGCGCGGACCGTCTCCAAGGCGGCTGCCGGCGGTGATGCGGCGGCCATCGAGATCCTCCGCCGGGCGGCCACCTACATCGGCATCGGGCTGGCCAACCTGTGCAACATCCTGAACCCGGAGTTGTTCGTGCTGGGCGGCGGCGTCACCAACAGCGGCGCCTTTTTCCTGGACATGATCCGCGAGACCATTCCCCTACATGCCATGGCTGCCATGCGCAACGTCCGCGTCGTGCGCGCCGCCCTGGGCGACGACGTGGTCCTCATGGGCGCCGTGGCGCTCATCGACAGGGCACTGAATAGGAAACCTTGATGTGACTAGTGATTCTGCCACCAATGCGGGCCCTGGCTCCCAGCCGGACGAGCAGTGCCCGCTGCGCGCGTACGAGGAGCGCATCGGCCTGCGCTTTCAGAACGTGGACCTCTTGCACGAGGCTCTGACGCATCGCTCTTATGTCAATGAGCATCCGGGGCACCCCGTGTCGGACAATCAGCGGCTGGAGTTCCTGGGCGATGCCGTCCTGGACCTGATCGTTGGAGAGTGGCTCTTTCGCCGCTACCCCGACGCCGACGAAGGCGAGCTGACCACCGTGCGCGCTCACATCGTACGCACCGAGACCCTGGCCTCCTTTGCCGGCGAGATCGCCCTCGGGCAGCATCTGCTCCTGGGCAAGGGCGAGCTTGGTTCCGGCGGCGACGACCGCTCCGCCAACCTGTGCGCGGGCTTTGAGGCCCTGGTGGGCGCCGCCTACCTCGACGCGGGCCTGGAGGGGGTACGCCCCTGGGTACACGCCTTCCTGGAGGCGCACGCCTCCGAGATCGACGCCCGCGCCGGCTCGCGTGACGCCAAGACCCGCCTCCAAGAGGCGGTACAGGCCGCCCTGCGCGTGACGCCCTACTACCGCATCGTCAGCGCGGTCGGGCCTGACCATGCCAAGCGCTTCACGGCCCAGGCCCTGGTCGATGAGACAGTCTGGGGCCAGGGAGAGGGCAACACCAAGCAGGCGGCTGAGCAGGCCGCCGCCAAGGACGCCTTGGGGTCTCATCGCGCCCTGCGCGGGGCAGCCAACCCATGAGCGGCCCAGCCATGCCTCCGCGCCCAGGTACCTGGCCGACCCCAGGCGATGCGCCGGCCCCCTCGCGGCGAGCCCGCACCCGTCGAGGCAGGACCGTATACTCAGAATACCCATGTAGCGCCCCGGCGGAGAACCCATGCGCCTGAAACGCCTGGAGCTGTACGGCTTCAAGAGCTTTGCCGCCCGCACCGTGTTCGAGTTCGGTGACGGCATTGCCGCCGTGATCGGCCCCAACGGCAGCGGCAAGAGCAACATCTCTGACGCCATCCGCTGGGTCATGGGTGAGCAGAGTTACAACACGCTGCGAGCCAAGTCGACGGAGGATATGATCTTTGCCGGCACGGGCGGGCGGGCGCGCATGGGCCTGGCTGAGGTGCTGATCACCATCGACAACTCTGAGGGCATCCTGCCCCTGGAGTACTCGGAGGTGGTGGTCGGGCGCCGCGCTCACCGCTCCGGAGAGAACGAGTACCTCCTCAACGGCACCCAGGTGCGCTACCGCGACGTGCTGGATATCCTCAGCGGCGCCGGGCTGGCCCGCAGCAAGTACACCGTCATCGGCCAGGGCATGGTCGACGCGGCCCTGGCCCTGCGGCCCGACGCGCGTCGCGCGCTTTTCGAAGAGGCCTCGGGCGTCTCGGCGCATCTGCGCAAGCGCGAGGAGACCCTGCGCCGCATTCAGGAGACCGAGCGCAACCTGGAGCGGGTGCGCGACATCCTTCAGGAACTGGTCCCTCGCGGGCGTACCCTGCGGCGCCAGGCGGAGCGGGCCGAGGAGGCGCAGCTGCTGCGCCGCGACCTCGAGGAGCTGCAGCGCATCTGGTACGGGTACCAGTGGCAGAGGCGGCAGCGCGCCCTGGTGCGTGCCGAGGAGCAGCTGACGTCGCAGGTGGCCGCGCTGCAGGTGCACAGAACGCGCGCCGCAGAGATGGGTAGCGCCCTCGCTGCCCTCGACGAGCAGCGCCTGGCGCGCGAGCGCGCCATCGCCGAGCTCTCCACGCGGCTGGAGGCGCTGCGCGCCGAGGCCGACGCCTACGAACGCGAGAACGCCATCGCCCAGGAGCGGGCGCGCCTCATCGCCCAGCAGCAGGCAGGCCTGGCCGCTGAGACCCAGGCCCTCGCATCGCGGCGTGAGGTCTTGGCCCAGGAGGTAGCCCGCTCGGCCGAGGAACTCGCCCGGCAGGAGGAGGCCGTCGCCGTGGCGCGCGCCCTGCTGGCCGCCACCCAGGAGGAGGCCGCCGTCCACCAGGCGGCCCGGGTGGAAGTGGAACGGGAAGCTTCCTCGGTAGAGGCCCGCCTGGGGAACCTGGGCAGGTCCCTCTCGGCCCAGCGCGCCCGCTCCGAGCAACTCGGAGAGCGCCACGATCGGCTGCTGGCCGACCGGCAGGAGGCCGCCGAGGAGCAGGCCCGCCTGCAGGAGCTCCTCGCCCGCCTGGAGGAACGCTCTGCCGAGCTCTCCGCACGCGTGGCTGCCGTGGAGCGCGTCCGGCAGGAGACGGCCGCCCGGTTGGCCGGCGTCGAGGAGGAGATCGGCGCCGCCAGGGGTCAGCTGGCCGCGGCTGAAGAGGAACTTGCCCGGCTGGGGCGGCAGAAGGACGGCCTCGCTTCTCGCTATGAGCTCCTCGGGCGCCTCCGCCAGGAGATGACCGGCTTCCACCCCGGCGTGCGGGCCGCGCTCTCGCCGCGGGCCGGGCTGCGCGGCATCCTAGGTACCGTGGTTAACCTCATGACCGTGCCGGCCGAGTTGGCCGAGGCGATCGAATCGGCCCTCGGCTCTCGCCTGCAGAACGTCGTCACCGAGACGTGGGAGGACGCCGCGGCCGCCATCGACTACCTGAAACGGCAGCGCGGCGGCTGGGCCACCTTCCTGCCGATCGACACAGTACGAGGGCGCCCGCCGCTGCGGCTTCAGCGGCAGGCCGGCGTCGTCGGAGTGGCCAGCGAGCTGGTGCAGTACGAGGACCGCCTCAGCCCCGTGTTTGAGATGCTGCTGGGCTCGGTCGTCATCGTGGATGACCTCGCCGCCGCGCGGCGCCTCTTGCGCACGCGCACATCGGCCTCGCTGTACGTCACGCTGGAGGGCGAGACCGTCCAGCCCAGCGGCGCCCTAAGCGGTGGCACCCGGCAGCGCAACACCAACCTCCTCGCCCAGGAGCAGGAGTGGCAGGCTCTGCCACAACAGATCGCAGCGCTCGAGCGCAGCGTGGCCGAGGCAGCGGCCCGCGCGGAGGCCCAGGCCGCCGCGCTGGGCGAACTGCGCGCCTCCGCCCGGGCGCTCGAGGCCGAGGGCGCCAGGCAGCGCCAGCTCGGTGAGGCGGCCGAGCGGGCCGCCGGCGCTCACGCGGCGGAGATCCGCGAGGCCCAGAGAGACAGCAAATGGCGCGCCTCACGCCTGGCCCAGGCAGAAAAGGAGCTCGGTGAGCTGCTGGGACGCCAGCAGCGGCTGCGCGACGAGCTCTCAGTCACCGAAGCCGACCACGAGGCCACCCTGGCCCGCTCCGCCGAGCTGCGCACCCGCCTCGAGGCCGTCGACGATCGCCAGGCCCGCCAACGCCTCGCCGAGCTCGAGACGCGCACCGCCGTGAGCGAGCGCACGGTGCAGAGCCAGCGCGTCCTCGTCGAGAGCCATCGGCACAACCTCCAGCAGCTGGACGAGCAGATCGCCGCCAAAGAGACCCAGGGGCAGGCTCTGGCCCAGGACGCGGCCGAGATCGCCGCGCAGTTGGCCGCCGCGCAAGGACGCCAGGCAGAGGTCGCCCGGCGCCTCGAGGCTCTCACGGCGCGCCTGGAGCCCGCGCGCGACGCGCTGGCCGGCCTCTCGGCAAGCCGCCGAGAGGCAGAAGCAGCCCGCACGCGGGCCGTCGAGCGGCTCCATGAGGCCGAGCTTGCGCAGAGCCGCGCTGCCCTGGAGTGCGAGCGCGCCCGCGAGGAGCTCGCCTCGCTGACGGAGGACATCGAGGCGAACCTAGGGCCGATGCAGTACCCCGACGAGACGACGCACCAGCTGCGCCTCAGCCTCGGCGACGACGTCGTCGTGCTGCCGCAGATCGACACCATCCCGCCCGGGCTCTCGGATCAGATTCGCCAGCTGCGCGTACGGCTGCGTCGCCTCGGCAACGTCAACCCGGATGCGCCGCAGGAGTACGAGCAGCTGCTCGATCGCCAGACCTTCCTGGAGACCCAGGAGGCAGACCTGCGCGGCGCGATCGCTTCGCTCCATGAAGTGATCGAGGAGTTTGACGCCGTCATCGAGCGCGACTTTGGCAACACCGTGCGGGCGGTCGACGTGGCCTTCGGGGAGTACTTTAGGCGGCTGTTCGACGGCGGCAGCGCCCAACTGGTACTGACCGATGCCGACGACCTGAGCACGTCCGGCGTGGACATTCTGGCCCGCCCACCGGGCAAACGGCTACAGAACCTCTCGCTCCTATCCGGCGGGGAGCGCGCCCTCACCGCCGTAGCCCTGCTCTTTGCGCTGCTGAAGGCGAACCCGGTGCCGTTCTGCTGCCTGGACGAGGTCGACGCGGCGCTTGACGAGAGCAACGTGCAGCGCTTCCGGACGCTTTTGATGGAGCACGCCCGCTCGACGCAGTTCGTCGTCATCACCCACAACCGCCACACCATCGAGGCGGCCACCACCATCTATGGCATCTCTATGGGCGAGCGTGGCGTTTCAGAGAGTATCTCCCTAAAGCTACCCGAGGATGGCGCGGGTGATGGGGGCGCCTCGGGCGCGGTGACGGCGCCCGCTAACGGCCGTACGGCGGAGGCTGCCGTCGAGGCCTAGGGCAACGGCCTGGCCGCACCTCGCGAACGGCCTGCACGCCTTCCTGGGGTGGCCGTCAGCCTTCGGGCGAGGGAGAGCTGGGCTCGTCGTCGGGCTCTTCGAGCTCCGGCAGGCTGGGAAGATCGTCCAGGCTCTCGATGCCAAAGTACTGCAGGAACTCGATGGTGGTCCCCAACACCTCGGGACGGCCCACCTGCTCCAGCCTGCCCACCGGGGCGATCAGCCCCCTGGCCTGCAGCGTGCGAAGGACCCCGTCCGAGTTGACGCCGCGGATCGCCTCCACGCGCGCCCGCGTCACCGGTTGCTGGTAGGCCACGATGGCCAGCGCCTCCAGGGCGGCCGAGGAAAGCCGGCTCGACGCCTCCTGCCCCAGGAAGCGCTCGATGGCCGGGGCGGCCTCCGGCGCGGTGACCATCTGGACGCGCCGACCAGAACGCGTCAACCGCACTCCTCGCGCGGCCAGGGTCTGCTGTAGCGCTGCCAGTCCCTCTTCCACCGCCTCGGGCGTGCGGTCCAGGGCCATCGACAGATCCTCGACGGTCAGCGGCCCCTCACTGAGGAACAGCAGCGCCTCCAGCAGTACCTCGATCGGTGGGCTCTCCAAGATAGGCTACTCCCCAATACGGGGCCGGCGCGGCGCGCCGGCGCAGGAAGGCCCTCGCCGCGGGCACGTCCCCGTTCGGCGAGGGCCTGTGGAATCCATGGTCCATTCCAGTCGCTCAGAGAGCGCTGCCGCCCCACTCCGCCGGCGGCTGCTCGTCCTGGCGGGCACCCTCGTCCTGGGGCGTCTCGGCCGGTCGCCCTTCCCGATCTGAGCCCTCTCCCGCGGGCTCCGGGTAGGGGCCCTCCGCGCCCTCCGGCGCGGGGCTGGGCGCGGGCTCCGCGTGGGGCTCGGCCACCACCGGCTCAGCACCGACAAAGACCGATGCCACCGCAGGCTTTGGTGAGACCGGGATAGTTGGCTTGGGCTCCGCCGGCGCGGGCTCGGCGGCCGGCGCGGGCTCGGTCCACGGCCGCAGCGAGGGGGCCGCGTGTGCGGCCGGCGGGGCTCCCGCTGACGGTTCGGCTTTCGCCGGGGCGTACACCGGCGCGGCGACCTCCCCTGCCGGCGCCGCAGCGGAGGACACGGCCGGGGCCTCAGCGCGCCCGGCAGCATAGCCGATGACCGGCGCCACGCCCGGTATCACGGGGTACGGCTCGTGGCTAATGTCCAGGTTCACGCGACCGTGAATCTGCAGGCCCAGCTCCCCCTCGAGGATGCGGATGGTGCGGTCGATGATCAGGTCAGAAAGGGCAGGCACGTTCGCGTTCGGGCTGGCGTCGACCTCCAGGAGCACGGCGATGTCTTTGCCGTGGCTGGTCAGCCGCGGGACGACCTTGCGGACCCCCTCGAGCTCATCGATGCGATACTCGAGCGTCTGGGCGACCGAATCGACCCGCAGCCGGGCGTTTCCCCGGCCCTGTGCGCGGATGCGCACCCGCTGCTGCCGCCGCGGGGTCACTTCCAGGGCCACCACAGCCAGCGCCAGGAGCACCACTAACACGGCCACGATCACGGTTACGGTCCAGTAGGCGCCGCCACCGGTGACGCCGCCCGTAAAACGGGTGAGGGTGTTGTCCAGGGTGTTCAGAACGCGCGCGGGAGTGATGAGGAACACCACTGCGACCACCGCCACCAAGACGCTTGCCAGCGTGACGACGACGCGGTTGTAGACGCGCATGCGCACCCTCCTTGTCTCGCAGACAGCGGGTCGTTGACGGCCCTGTCCGTATTATACCCGGATGCTTGCTGGTCGTCTACCTGCGTGCCTGGTGCCGCCCATCTGCGCGGGCGGAGCACGCCCGTGGGCCGCTCGTGGGCCGGGGGGGAGGGGAGGAGGAGGTGGCCTCTACCGGTGCAGGGGAAGGTACCGAAACGCGACCGTGTGCGCGCCAGCGGGCACCTGCACGGCCCGAAACAGACCATCTGCCAGCAGCACCGGCACCGACACCCCGTCCACAGAGGCGCGCCACCCGGGGTAGGCCTGGTCTGCTAACACCACGTAGCCGGCCTGTTCGGCGTCCACGCGCAGGGTGACGCGCTCGGGCGCATAGCTCTCGACGGTGACTGCCCCCAGCTCGGCGGCCGTAAGCCCGTCCGCCAGGCGCACCTGGCCGTCGCGCATCACGGCCTGCTCTGGCCCCACCAGGTAGGCCCGCGGCCAGACGTCGCAGTTGCGGTAGATAAGCACGTCCTCGCTGCGGTAGACGATCTCGTGGTCCCCGAGGCCCAGCAGATGCGCCAGGAGCGTCTCTCGCCCGGCCCCATCCACGAAGCGCACCCGCTCGATGCGCACATAGGCCTCCGGCCGCTGCCTCCGCAGCATGACGGCCTTTACCCAGGTGCCCTCCGGGAGGGCATACGTGGCACGGTAGGTGTAGCCGGGGTGGTCCTCGGCGGGAAAGCCCGACCGGGCCGGCCATTCTGAAGCCAACGGCGCGCGCTGATGGGCGATGCTCGCGCGCACGTCCGACCGCTCGTAGGCCCACTCCGCCGTATGTAGGCCCACCTTTAGCGGCAGGGCATACTCGTTGCCGGCCACGTCCCGCACCATCACCTCAGCGGCCAGAATGCCGTCGGGCAGGTCGGCAGAGTGGCTGAGATAGGATTCCACCACCAGCCGTGCCACGGGCTGGGGCTCCACCTCGACCCATTCGTCCGTCGGGAGCGCCGCGAAGGGGTTGTAGACGTCATACAGCTCGCTGGCCTCATCCACCGGCAGGAGTTGGGGGATCAGGTAGTAGCCGACGTTCAGGCGATTGAGCCGTTGGGCCAACAGGCCCGCGAGATAGTCCTGGTAGGTGCGGGGCACTACTGGCATATAGACGTTCGCGCTGGGCAGGCCGTAGCCCATGGCCATCGAGGGGTACAGGGCCTCCCGCTGCACGGCCAAGTCTGGGAGGATCTCCTCCTTGGTGAAGAGCCGCTCCAGCCCCTGCCGCTCGCGCAAAAAGCCTACCGATAGCGGCTCGGCCGTGACGGCCTCTACCGGCCAGGTTGCGTTGAAAGTCCCATCCAGCACGGCGCCGTAGGCGTACAGGTCCGCCACGAGCAGCAGGAGCGCCAGCGCCAGCGCCGGACGCTGATGCCAGGCGCGCAGAAGAAAGACCGTCGCGACCGACAGGACCGTCAGCAGGAAGGGCAGCCAGCTCCAGGCGGCCACCAGGCGGTCAGGTTCGGCCTGCAGCGAGTGCGCCAGCACAATGGTAAGAAGCGCTCCGGTGCCCGCCGCACCGGCTAGCCCCCAGTGCACCCAGGTATCGGCGCGAGGCAAGCCATCTCGCAGGAGGTGCGCCAGCCCCAGCGTGGCCAGCACCACGATGCCCAGGTCCGTCCACAAAAAGTACCGCCCCGGCACCCGAAAGAGGTTGAGCAGCGGCACCCGCTCCAGGTAGGCGTACAGGGGGTTCCAGCGCCCGAACGAGAGGACCAGGCCCACCAACGCCATAGCCAGGAAGAACCACTTG
>JAAZBY010000256.1 GCA_012513595.1 Chloroflexota bacterium | reverse complement strand
TCCAGGAGATGGCCCGGCGCCGGCGCAGGTCGTCGGTGGGCTCGTACGGGACGCCAAAGTCGGCCAGGTCGTCGGTCTTGTGCTGGCCGATGATGGAATCGCGCGGGTCACGGATCCAAAAGATGTACTTGATGTCCGGGTAGAGGCGCGCGATCCAGGGGAAGACCAGGGTCGTCTCGGGGATCTTCCAGCCCTTGTGCGGGGCAGCGCTCTCGCGCACCGAGATCAGGTAGCGGTCGATCAGGGCGGTGAACTCGGCCGGGATCTCACCGGTGTGCAGGGCGCTCCAGTCCCAGTCCAGCCCGCCCCGCCAGACGATCTGCCGGGCCAAGACCCGGCAGGCGTCGTACATGTCCTGGGGAGGCAGGAGGTCGCCGGAACGGTTGAGCGGCTCGCCCATGAACACGCCGCTCTCGGAAAGGGTGTGCGACATGGCTCGGGTGCCCGAATGGCCCCGGCCGATCACGGTGATCAACGACATGGCGGCCTCCTGCTCTCTGGGCTCCAATCGGTCGGCGCTAGAGGTCCACCACGGTGCCGGTCTCCCACGACTTGATGGTGGCCTCGATGATGCGCTGGACCTTGAGGGCGTCCTCACCGGAGGCGTCGATCTCCTCAGGGGCCACGCCGGCGACGTTCTGCTCGATCCAGCGGTTGATGCGCGAGTGGAAGGTCTCGCCAAAGCTCATCATGCCGCCGAGGTAGTCGTAGGTCTCCGTCTCACGCGAGCGGCGCGGGTAGAAGGTTAGGTGTTCGCAGGCGTCGAGGAGCACAAAGCGCGCCTCGGAGCCGACCACCTCGAGCGTCTCCAGCCCGTAGGAGCCGCCGGCGTCGTACGAGCCGGTCAGGTGCCCGATGACGCCGTAGGTGAACTGCAGGTTCACCTGCACGTTGGACCAGATCTTGCGCCCCTTGCCCTTCTTGAAGAAGGCCTGCACGCGGGCGACGTCGCCACAGTAGTAGCGCATGACGTCGAGGGAGTGCGGGTGCAGCGCCCGGATGTGGAACCAGGGCGACGACTCGTTGGGGTTGTTGATCCACATGGTCATGTTGATGATGTTCAGCTCACCAAGGCGGCCGGAATCCACCCACTCCTTGGCACGCAAAGCGGCCGGGGTGAAGCGGTGGTTCAGGTCGATGCCGTAGCGCAGCCCCTTCTCTTTGGCCAGGGCGACCATCTCCTCGGCCTCATGGAGGCGGTTGGAGATGGGCTTTTCACCGAGGACGGGGATGCCGGCGCGCAGGAGCTCCATGGTCGGCACATAGTGGTCGCCGCCGTTCTCCACGCCGGCGGAGCACACCGAGGCGGCGTCGATCCGCAGGCCAGAGTCGAGCATCTCTTGCACCGAGTAGAAGGCCTTGGTGTTCCAGCGCTCGGCGGCCTTGTCGGCGCGGTCGTGGAGGATGTCGCACACGGCGACGACCTCAGACTGCGGGTTGTCGGCGTAGACCTGGCAGTGGCGGTTGCCGATGCCGCCCAGTCCGACGACGGCTACTTGAAGGGTCATGTCGGTGTTACTCCTTGTTCTCTTTGGCGGGTGCTTCTGGGGCGGCGTCTACTGCCGCGTCGGGTTCCTTCTCCTCACGCGACTTGGCCTGCAGGCGGACGGCGGCGCCGACGTTGCCAATATGCATCGTATCGTAGGCCTGCTGAGAGGTGGTAAAGGCGCCGATGCCGGCGTGGCCGTGCCAGTCTCCCTGGGTGAGCATCGGGTTGGGCAGGCCGGTCTCGGCCTCGCGCTTGGCGATCCAGGCCTCCATGCGAGCGCGCAGGATGGCGACCATGCCGGGCTCGGCGTGGGCCAGGTTGACGGTCTCGGCCGGGTCTTCGATGAGGTTATAGAGTTCGACGGGCGGCTTGAAGTGGAAATCGGGCTCCAGCGCCACGATGAGCTTCCACTCGGGCGTGCGCCAGCCGTGCTTGCGCATCCAGGTGCACTCGGTGATGTAGAACTCGGCCTCGTGCGAGGCGACCTCCCCGCGCATCATCGGCACGAGGCTGCGGCCGTCAAAGGCGCGGCCCTGCGGGTCGATCTCGGCCAGCTCCAGCAGGGTGGGCAGCAGGTCCTTGTGCTGCACATAGCCGGGCAGGCGCCGGCCGGCCGGCACCTTGCCCGGGTAGCGGATGACCAGGGGCACGTGGAGGGTCGGGTCGTACAGGCCGTGATGGTCAAAGAAGCAGTCGTGGTCGTAGAGGGTCTCACCATGGTCAGAGTTGATGACCACGATGGTATCGTCCAGGACGCCGCGGGCCTCGAGGGCGGTAAAGATGGCGCGGATGGCCGCGTCCATGTAGGCCACGGCGCCGTCGTACTGGGCGATGACATAGTCCTTGTCGCGGATGCCGGGGGGCATCCAGGTGGCGAAATAGTCGCAGAAGGGCTTGAAAGCCATCACCGGATCCATGGAGGTGTTGGCCGGGTCGAACTCGTTGCCGTGGTAAAAGGCGCGCTCGTACGGGTAGGGCGGCAGGTAGGGCGAGTGAGGGTCCATGTGCCGCAGGAAGAGAAAGAAGGGCGCGCCGGCGTCCACCAGGCGGTCGATCTCAGGGAGGGCCACGTCGTTCAGGTTCTGGGCCTTGGGGCTGCGGCCCTCTTCCCAGGAGCCCCAGCCGGAGAACTTGAGGTACGTATCGAACCCGCGCGCGGCGGCGTTGCCGTCAAAGCCCACGGAGGTGGTGATATAGCCCTCCGCCTTGAGGATCTCGGCCAGGGTGGCTGCCTCGGGGCGCATGGGGCCCTTGTGCCGCAGGGCCACGACTTGGTTGCTAAAGCAGTCCAGGCCGGTGAACATGGTGGCGTAGCCGCTGGTAGTGGGGATGTGCGGCGAATAGCAGCGCTCAAACACGGTGCCCCCGCCGGCAAACGCGTCCATGTGTGGCGTGGTGAGGCGCGGGTAGCCGTAGAGGCTCATGTGGTCAGCCCGGAGCGAGTCGATGCCGAGGAGGACGATATTGGGTCTGCGACCTTTGCTGTGTGGCGCCATCGCGTTGGTTCTCCTTGTTCGTGGTCAGCCATCCGAGGCCATATGCTGGCTATATTGGCATCGGCGGGCGGGGCTGTCAACCGGGATCGTGCCTGGCGGCGGAGGGCCCGCCCGCAGAGCCCGGCACGGGATGACAGGCCGCCATCCTTCTGTCATGCCGAGCGGGGTCTTCGAGGCGAGGCATCTCGTCTTCGCCTCCCTGGAGCGGCAGAGGCGGCCAGAGACGGGATCCCGGGCCGCCAGTCGGCGGACGTCCCTTGCGCAGCGGACAGGGGGGCGTGGCGTCAGCCCGTCCCGAGGTGGGCGAGGGCCTCGTCCAGCGAGCAGTGGCCCAGGAGCCTGGGATAGTGAAAGCGCCCCGTCTCGCGCAGCTCGGCGGCGCGGGCCTCGTTCAGGTAGCCGTCACGGGCCACGAACTGGCCCCACCAGCCCAGGCCGGCCTTGCCGTTCGGGCCGGTCTCCACGAGGCTCTCGACATAACTCGTCGGCAGGAGCGCCCGGATGGGCGGCAGGTTGTTGACCCAGGAGCCGCACTGTATGCGGTCGACCCCCGGCGCCTCCCGGCGCAGGGCCAGCAGGCACTGGCGCAGATCGTCACGCAGGGCGGCGGCGTCCTCGAACGGGGAACGGGGGCAGGCGCAGTTGTAGAAATGGAACGCCGCCAGGCCCGGGCGCTGCTCGACGGTGTAGCGGAAGCAGCCGTACCAGGCGTCCAGGGCGGGGAGCGCCCGCCAGCGCGCCAGGACGTCGTCGGCCAGCGGCTCGAGCCAGGCGCGCGACCGCTCGACCAGGCGGGCCGGGTCAGGCCGGGGGCCGTCGCTATCCCAGTCAGCGCGCACCAGCGCCAGGACGCGGCGCTCCGTCTCGGCGAGTTCGGCGGGCGACGCGTTGTAGCGCGTTGGGAAGCCGGGGATCATGGTCCAGTGACGGATGGCAAAGTCGAGGTCCACCAGGCCACGGGCGGCCCGGTCGTAGGCGTGGTGTAGCTGCAGGCAGAAGAGGGGCAGGCTGAACCGGGCGTTGGCCTCGAGATGGTTGGTAGTGACCTGGTGCACCGCTAGCCCTCCCCCCGCCCGACGAGCGCTGCCCCGGCGCGACGCGCCTGTTCCAGCGCGGCGCCGTTGGCCGCCGCCGAGCCGCGCTCGGGGGTGGAGACGACGAGCGGCGGCAGAAAGTGCATGCCCAGGTAGCGGGCCGCCGTCTCCAGCATCCCCACGGTGAAGCGGGCTGTGTCCGGGCCGCTATCGCCATTGGTGCAGACGAGGAGCAGGCTCTTGCCCGCCATGACGCCGAGGTGCTCGAGCGCGTACCAGCGGTCAAAGAAGGCTTTCATCTGCGCCGAGGGTCCCCACCAGTAGATCGGCGTGCCGAGCACCACCGCGTCGGCCGCGCGCAGCGCCTCGTACTGGGCCGTCATGTCATCGGCCAGGCGGCAGGCGCCCGTTCGCTTGCAGGTGTCGCAGGCCTGGCAGGGGCTGATGGTCAAGTCGTTCAGGCGGCGCAGGTCGACCGTGGCGCCGGCGGCCTCGGCGCCGCGCAGGACCTCGGTGACGAGGGTCTCCGTGTTGGCCCGCAGGCGCGGGCTGCCGTTGTAGGCCAGAACCTTCATGTCTACCTCCTCGCGTAGATGGGGCGGCGCCGCCGTCACGAACCCTCCAGCAGGTCGGCCACCCAGCCGACGCCGAGATCCTCGAGCTTGGCGCGGGTCGGCGCGCCGGTGTGGGCGTCCCAACCCATCAGGCGGTACAGGTCGGCCAGGGCGCGGGCGAACTCCTCACGGGTGGCGCCCTTACCCGCCTTGGGGCCGGCGGGGAGCGGCTCCAGCAGGCGCGGCGGGAGCATGTCGTCCTCGGGGCCAAAGCCCTCGCGGGCGTTGAAGGCGCGGGCCATGTCGTAGGCGCGCTCGGCGGCCAACCACAGGTCCATCACCGAGGTATCCCAGCCGGTGACGGCGCCGACCAGCTCGGCCACCTGCTGTGCCGAGTAAAAGTGAAAGTAGCAGATGCCCGTCAGGTTGTAGGTCACCCGCCAGAGCATCGCATAGCGCACCAGGCGCGCCTTGTCGACGGTCAGGTCGTCGTAAGGGAGGGGATCGATGATCCCCAGGGCGTTCAACCCGGCGACGCCGCCCTCGGTGGTATAGGCCGAATCGTGGACGGAGTGCATATGGTCGGCGCCGGTGGGGGACACGGCGATCCCCAGGCCGTGGCCGTACTTGATGCGCGGGTCGTGCAGGGCCACCTCCTGCCCCTTGATCTGCACGGCGTAGCGGATGGCCCCCTGGCCGATGGCCTCGGCGGCGCGGCGTGAGCCGCGGGCGAGGAGGTCGCCGAACCCGCGGCGGTGGGCGATCTGGTCCACCATGGCCAGCATGGCCTCCCCGTTGCCAAAGCGGAGCTCCAGCCCGCCCGTCTGTGCAGGGCCGATCAGCCCGCGCTCGTAGCACTCCATGGCAAAGGCGATCGTGGCGCCGGTGCCGATGGTGTCGAGGCCGTAGGCGTTGCAGAGGCGGTTGGCCCGCGCCACGAGGCGCAGGTCCCCCACGCCGCAAAGGTGGCCAAAGGCGCCGGCCGTCTCGTACTCGGGGCCGCCGTACTCGCGCTCCACGGGGTGGGCCGGGTCGTCGACCTCGACGACCCACTTGCAACGGATGGGGCAGCCGTAGCAGCTCTCGCGGCCGACGGTGATGGTCTCCATCTGGGCCTCGGCGGTGAGCCCCTCGAAGGCCTCAAACTGCCCCTCCTGAAAGTTGCGCGTGGGTAGGCCGCCGGCCTCCTGGTGCGCGCGGACCATGCGCATGGTTCCGAGGGTGGAAAAGACGGCCGAGCCGGTCTCCTGGTAGTGGTCGCGGAACCAGCGCCCTAGGGCGCGGGCGGCCTCCGGGTTGGCGGCCGGCGGGGCCTGCGTGCCGCGCACGGCCACCGCCCTGAGGCGCTTGGCGCCCATCACGGCGCCGAGGCCGGTGCGCCCGGCGGCGCGGGTCGCGTCGTGAATGACGTTGGCCACCAGGGCCAGGTTCTCACCGGCGATGCCGCACTGGGCCACGCGGATGCGGCGGTCCCCCAGTTCCTCGTGGAGGCGGCGCTCGCACTCCAGCGTCTCCAGCCCCCAGAGGTGTTCGGCGGGGTGGAGCGTCGCCTCGTCGTCACGGATGGCGAGGTAGACGGGGGTGGGGCTGGCGCCCGTGATGATGACCATGTCCCACCCGGCGCGCTTGAGCTCGGCGCCAAAGTAGCCGCCCGCCTCAGAGGCGCCAAAGCCCCCCGTCAGCGGGGACTTGGCGCCGACCATGTGGCGCCCGCCGCCCGCCAGGGGCTGGCCCGTCACCGGGCCGGTAGCGAAGATCAGGACGTTCTCGGGCCCCAAGGGGTCGGCGCCGGCAGGCACCTCTTTGAGCAGCGTGTGGGCGATGAATCCCCAGCCGCCGACGTACCGGCGGAGGAAGGCCGGGTCGAGGTCCTCGGTGCGCACCGTCCCCTGGGTGAGGTCGACGCGCAGTGCCTTACCCCAATGGCCGTATGTCATGGCGATCCCTCCAAGCGCAGGGTGTGAGGCGGGCGCCGGCGTGCCGCCCTTAGGAAGGCCTGTTGGCCCACTCGATGCAGGCCTGGTCGCCCTCAACGACGACCTTGGCCGTGGCGCCCCAGTCCCAGGTAAAGCGGATGTCGTCGGCCAGCCGCCAGTCCATGCCCAGCCAGTTCAGGAGCAGCAGGTTCAGGACGTCCGGATGCGAGACGATGGCGAGGCGGTCCAGCCCGTAGGTCTGGGTGTAGACCTGCAGGCGCGCGACGGTCGCGGTGACGCGCGTCCAGGTGCGCTCATAGGCCAGCAAGCGCTGCTCAGCGGTCCAGTGTTCGGCGTGGGGGTGCATCGTCGGGTCGATGGTCTGCTCTTCGATGCCGATATCCTGGAGCTCGTCCAGGTCCCAGCGGATAGCGTCAGGAACCTCGGCGTGGATGGCGTCGGCGGTCTGCTCGGCGCAGACGGTGGTGCTGGTCACCAGGAACTGTATGTCCCACTCGCGGCAGAGGCGGGCCACCCGGGCGGACTCGGCCAGCCCCTGGGAGGACAGCCCAGCCGCGTAGCGGTCGACGGCCCGGGCATAGTCCACGTGGCCGTGGCGGATGAGGTACACTTGCATGCAATATCCCTTGCTCTAGCGGGCGAATCAGCGGGCATTGTAGTGGCTGGGGGGAGGGTGGTCAAACGGCAGGGAACCTGGGGATGGGGCGCGAGGCTGGCTCGTTGACGGCCAGGGGGCCGGTGCCTATACTTCCGGCGCCTGGGCCCGCAGCGCGGGCCCGGGTGACCTATCCGACGATGCCGAGCGCGCCCGCGGGCGTAGCCGAGGACGAGGTAGTGATGGACGAACCTGTTCCACAGGCGGGGCTGCCCGCCGTCACGGTCGAAGCGCAGGCGGCGCGCGCCGAGCGCCACTATGCCCGCCTGCGGCGAGGGGCCGCGCACTGGCTGGCGCAGCATCGCTGCGGGGGCCTGCGCGGGGAGCTGGTGCTCCTCCTGCCCGACCTGTTCATGCTCCTGATCCGTTTGCTGCGCGACGGGCGCATTGCGCCGGGCCTCAAGGTGCAGCTCCTGGCGGCTAGCGCCTACGTGATCGCCCCGCTCGACCTGGTGCCCGATTTTCTGGTGCCGGCCGGGCTGAGCGATGATGTCGTCGCCGTCGCCTACGTCCTGGGGCGGGTGGTGGCCATCATGGGGCAGGCCGGGGAGGACGTGCTCCGCGAGCACTGGGCGGGCAGCGGGGACGTGCTCGCACAGGTGCGCCGTGTGGCGGCCGTGGCCGACCGTGTGGTGAACGGCTGGGCGCTCCGCTGGCTGCGCAGGCGTTTCGCC
>JAAZBY010000255.1 GCA_012513595.1 Chloroflexota bacterium | reverse complement strand
GCCGTGCCGCAGCACTTCAAGCTGATGAGCGTGGCGGGAGCCTACTGGCGCGGTGACGAGAGCCGCCCCATGCTGCAGCGCATCTATGGCACCATCTTCCCCAGCAAGGAGGATCTCAAGCAGCACCTGGACTGGCTGGCCGAGATCGAGAAGCGTGACCATCGCCGCCTGGGCCGCGAGCTGGACCTGTTCAGCCTGCACGAGCAGGCCGGCGCCGGGCTCGTCTACTGGCACCCCAACGGGGCGCGCCTGCGGGCCATCATCGAGGATTTCTGGCGCAAGCGGCACTATGAGGGCGGCTATGACATTCTGTACACGCCGCACATCGGCCGCTCCTGGCTGTGGGAGACATCCGGGCACCTCGACTTTTACCGCGAGGGGATGTACTCGCCGATGGACATCGACGGGCAGGACTACTACCTGAAGCCCATGAACTGCCCCTTCCACATCCTGGTCTACCAGACGCAGACGCGCTCGTACCGCGACCTGCCGTTGCGCTGGGCCGAGCTGGGCACCGTGTACCGCTATGAGCGCAGCGGCGTGCTGCACGGCCTGTTGCGCGTTCGCGGCTTTACCCAGGATGATGCGCACATCATCTGCACGCCGGAGCAGATTCAGGATGAGATCCTGGGGGTGCTGCGCTTCTCGATGAGGCTGTGGCGCGACCTGGGCTTCACCGACATCCGCCCCTACCTGGCCACCAGGCCCGCAGCCGGCAAGGCCGTGGGTGAGGAGGAGCGCTGGGAGCAGGCCACGGAGTCTCTGCGGCGGGCGCTGGAGGTCGAGGGGCTGCCCTACGAGATCGATGAGGGCGGCGGGGCGTTCTACGGCCCCAAGATCGACCTGAAGATCAAAGACGCCCTGGGCCGCGAGTGGCAGATGACGACCATCCAGTTCGACTTTAACATGCCCGACCGGTTCGGCATGGTCTACGTGGGCGCCGACGGCAAGGAACACCGCCCCTACATGGTCCACCGAGCTCTGCTCGGCTCGCTGGAGCGCTTCTTCGGGGTGCTCATCGAGCACTACGGGGGAGCCTTCCCGCTGTGGCTGGCCCCGGTGCAGGCGCGGGTGATCCCCATTGCTGACCGGCACAATGACTATGCGCACGAGGTGGCCGGGCGGCTGCGGGAGGCCGGCCTGCGCGTCGCGGTGGACGACTCCTCCGACCGCATGAACGCCAAGATCCGCGCTGCCCAACTGCTCAAGATCCCCTACATGCTCGTGGTGGGCGACCGCGAGGCGGAGACCGGCGCCGTCTCGGTGCGGCTGCGCACGAACGAGAACCTGGGGAGCATGTCGGTCGACGAGTACATCGCCCGCGCGCAGGGGCTGGTCGAATCGCGCAGCCCCTCCGATCTGTAGAACGGAGGTCTCGGGCAGGGCCACGGCGGCCCTGCCCGAGGTCGATGGCCGGCGAGCCGCGTTCAACTTGACACTCAATGGCTCGCATGGTAGACTACACGTCCGTCAGCGTATGGCTGGCCGGCAGATTCGGGTTGCCTCGAATCCGCTTCTGTGTTCCATCACATATGGGAAAGGACTCAACAATCAGTAACAGAGAGCATCGCCTGAACAGGGAGATCAGGGTACCAGAGGTCCGGCTGATCGATGAAACGGGTAAGCAGCTAGGGATTTACCCTACCAGGGAAGCCTTCATGATGGCCCAAGAGCGTGGGCTTGACCTGGTGGAGATCGCACCGACCGCTCGTCCCCCGGTCTGCCGCATGCTGGACTATGGGAAGTTCATGTACGAGCGCGCCCGCCGTGAACGGGAGGCGCGTAAAGCCCAGAAACAGGTCGATGTCAAAGAGGTGCGGCTTCACCCCAAGATGGCCGAGCATGACATCCAGGTGAAGACGAACCGGGCGCGCGCGTTCTTGGCCGACGGGGCCAAGGTGCGGGTGCGCGTTCGCTTCCGCGGGCGCGAGATCACCTACTCGGACAACGCGCGTGAGATGCTGCGGCGCATCGCAGAGACGATGAGCGATGTGGCCGTGGTCGAGCAGTTCCCCAAGATGGACGGCTATGCCATGCTGATGGTCTTGGCGCCGGCCGTCAAGACCGAGTAGCATTTTTGTTCGTGTTGGAGGTTCCTACAAGTGCCTAAGATCAAGACCCACAAGGCCACCGCTAAGCGCTTCAAGCTAACCGGTTCGGGCAAGCTGGTCCGTACTCGTGGTCCGAAAGGACACCTGCGACGCAAGCGCTCCGCGCGTGTGAAGCGCCTCTTTACCCGCATGGTCGAAGTCGATACGCCTGGCGAGATCAAGCGCGTCACGCGTCTCGCTCCTTACCTCGGCAAGCACTAGGGAAAGAGTCGCCGGCCGTCGAACGGCCGGATCACACGAAAAGGGGTAACACAACGTGACCAGGATTAAGGCAAGCGTCGCCCACCGTCAGAGACACAAGAAGGTCCTCAAGATAACGAAGGGCCAGTACGATACGAAGCATCGGCTGTTCCGCCGCGCCAATGAGGCGATGCTCAAGTCGATGTTCTACTCCACCCGTGACCGGCGAGTGCGCAAGCGCGACATGCGCCGGCTGTGGATTGTGCGCATCAATGCCGCGGCGCGCGAGAACGGCCTCAGCTACAGCCGTCTCATCAACGGGCTGCGCCTGTCGGGCGTGGATATCAACCGCAAGATGCTGGCCGAAGTGGCCGTGAGCGATCCCCAGGCGTTTGCCAGCCTGGCACGCATGGCTGGCGAGGCCCGGGCGTAGCACGGCCTTGGCGGTTCTGGGCGCGATCTCCAGTACCAGCAACCCGCAAGCCAAGTACACCCGATCCTTACACACGAGGCGGGTCCGCTATCGCGAGGAGCGCTATATCCTCGAGGGCCACCGATTGGTGGCTCAGGCGCTCCAGCTGCAGGGCGGATTCGCCTCCGTCTTTTTTACCGCGGACTATGCGGCCGAGCCGCCCGGGGAGCGCCTGGTAGCGGAGCTGGCCAGGGGCGCCACGCCGATGTGGCAGGTCACCCCGCAGGTACTGGCTCACATGGCCGATACCGAGACGCCCCAGGGCATCCTGGCCGTGGCGCCGATACCGCCCCCCGACCGGGCCGCCGCCCGCGGGGTGAGCCTGGCCGTCCTGCTCGACAGCCTACGCGACCCGGGCAACCTCGGCACCATCCTGCGCACTTGCGTGGCCACCGGCGTCGACAGCGTGCTCCTCTCCACCGGGTGCGTGGACGCCTATGCGCCCAAGGTGGTGCGCGCCGGCATGGGGGCGCACTTTGCTCTGCGCATTCTGCCGAACCTGGCCTGGCCAGAGATCGAAGAGCTGGTAGCGGGCAAACGCTGCGTCCTCACCGATGTGCGCGGCGAAGAGAGCCCCTGGCGGCTGGACTGGACCGTTCCCACGGTGCTCATCGTCGGCAGCGAGGCGCACGGCGCCGGCCCGGAGGCGCAGGCCCTGGCCGACGTCCGCGTACGGCTGCCCATGGACGAGGATGCCGAGTCGCTGAACGCCGCCATCGCCACGGCGGTGTTCCTCTTTGAGGCCTATCGCCAGCGGCACGAGGCCTAGGCCGCAGAGCGCACCGCGCCGAAAGGAACCACACACTGTGACGCAAAAGAGCGTGACGCACCGGCGCGGGCCCCGCGAGGGCGGGCCGCCAAAGAGCGGGGCGCCCAGGGGCACGGCGCACAAAGGGCCGGCAGCCCCGCCCCCCTTGTGGGAGGCCGAGGTTATCTTTGGCCTGGAAGAGTTCGCCGAGGATGAACTGCGCGAGCGCCTGGGGCAGAGCGTGCGGCTGTTGGGCCGTACCGCCCCCGGCCGGGTGGCCTTTGCCTACGTGGGGGCCGAGCGCCTGCTGGACACGCTCCGTTCGGTGGTGGCCGTCCATCGTGTGGAGACCTTTGACGTGCCCCGGCCCAAGGCGCTGCTGGGCCACGAGCACCTCATGCGCCTGGTGGTCATGATTCACAACATCCTGGCCCGGCAGGCCCCCGGCGCCTTCCGTACGTTCCGCCTCAGCGCGGCCGGGTCCGATTCGGCCGTGCTACAACGGCTCAAGGGCGAGATCGCCCGGCACACCGGCCTGGCGCCGCAAGAGCCGGGTGCGGACCTGCTTCTGGCGCTGCGCCCGACCCCCAGGGGCACGGGGTGGCAGGTGCTGGCCCGCCGGACGCCGCGCCCCTTGTCGGCGCGGGCGTGGCGCGTCTGCAGCATGCCCGGCGCGCTGGACGCCTCCATCGCCGTCGTGATGGCCGGCCTGGCCCGCCCACGGCCTGCGGAGCGCTTCCTCAACCTGGCCTGCGGCTCCGGCACGTTGCTCGCCGAGCGGCTGGGCCTCGGCCCTGCCGCATGCGCCCTTGGCGTAGATATCGATCCGCAGGCCCTGGCCTGTGCCCGAGCCAACCTGCAGGCCGCCGGGCACCTGGCGGATGCGCAGCTCGTGCTTGGCGACGCCACAGAACTGCCCCTGGCCGCGGCCAGCGTCCACACCATCATGACGGATCTGCCTTGGGGGTTCTTGGTCGGTTCGCGTAGGGAGAACGAGCGCCTCTACCCCGCCTTGCTCAGGGAGGCGACGCGCGTAGCCGCCCCGGGGGCGGCCTTGGTGGCCATCACCGCCAGCCATGCGGCGTTTGAGGACACCCTGGGCCGCGAGCGTGGGAGTTGGCGGACGGACCGGGTCGTGGAGGTGCAGGTGCCCTGGGAACGGGGCTACCTGCGGCCGCGTATCTACCTGCTGCGCCGGACGGGGGGCTAGGTCCTGGGGGCGGCGGCCTCCGAAGGGCCCTGCGCCAGCGCTTCACAGGCCAGGGCCAGCGCTGCCCTGGCAGACAGCATCTTGTTCGTGCTGCGGTCGCCGTGCCATAGAAAGTGGCGCACGAGCTCGCCGAGCGGGCACGACAGGGCGACGAACACCGTGCCCACCGGCTTGGTCGGGGTGCCGCCCGAGGGGCCGGCGATGCCGGTGACGGAGAGGCCCACCTCGGTGCTCAGCACGGCCCTGGCGCGCCGTGCCATCGCCAGGGCGACGGGCTCGCTTACGGCACCATGGTCGCGGAGCAGGTTCTCCTCTACGCCGAGGACGTCTCGCTTGACCTCGTTCGCATAGGCGATGATCCCGCCGAGAAAGAACGACGAGCTCCCCGCCACGTTGGTGATGGCGTGCCCCACCAGCCCCCCGGTGCACGATTCGGCCAGCCCGATATGCCAGCCACGGGCCATGAGCATCCTGCCGAGGTCCTGCGCCAGCCGGTCGAGATCAGCATGCATCACGTGGAATCCACTCCTGTATCGGTAGGGCGAGGCGCGCCGCTCGCCGGCCAACCGGGCCTCATTATACCCCGGAGCGGGGCGCCACCCAACGAACGGCCATCGAAGTGGCGCCGCACTGGCCAAGTCCGCGCCGCGGGGACCTGTCGAGGCGTTTGTGCGCCTCTGTCTGTCATGGTAGAATAACTGGTAACATGGGAGTGTCATCGACGGGCAATAAACTGTCGCAAGCGCAGCTGTGGCAGACTATTGGGCATGATTGGGCAGTGTCGCTGCTCAGCCGCGCGGTCGCGGGTGAGCGGGTGGCGCATGCCTACCTCCTGACGGGGCCGGACGGCATCGGCAAACGCCACCTCGCCAGGCGGCTGGCCGCCATGCTGAACTGCGAGGCGCCCGCGGCGGCGCCCTGCGGCCTCTGCTCGGCCTGTAGGCGCATTGCCCAGGACGCGCACCCGGATGTCAGCCTGATCGCCCCGGAGGAGGGGCGCACCAAGATCGCACAGGTGCGCGCCGTCCAGCACGAGCTGTCTTTGTCTCCCTATGAGGGGCGCTGGCGCGTCGCCATCCTGCTGGACTTTGACCTGGCCACTACCGAGGCCGCCAACGCCCTGCTCAAGACCCTCGAGGAACCACCCTCCCGCGCGATCATTATCCTGACGGCTACCGACGCCAGCCTCCTGCTGCCCACCGTCGTCTCCCGCTGCCAGACGGTGCCCATGCGCGCCGTGGCGCGCGAGGAGATCGCGCACTATCTGCAAGAGCGCTGGGAGCTTGACGCTGCCCGGGCCGAGCTATTGGCCAGGTTGTCGGCCGGCCGCATTGGCTGGGCGATCAGCGCCGCGCACGATCCGGGCCTGCTGGCGGAACGACAGGACCGCCTGGCCCATCTGCAGGCGCTCCTTGGCCAGGGGCGTGCCGAGAAGATCATGGCCGCGGAGGGGCTGGCCCAGAATGCCGAACGGCTGCCCGATCTGCTGCGCCTGTGGCAGACCTGGTGGCGTGACGTCATGCTGATCGCCGGCGGTTCCGAGGCACTCGTATCCAACGCAGACCACCGGAGCGCGCTGGAAGAGCAGGCGGAGGCCTGCGGGCTGGAGCGTGCTGCCTCCGCGGTGCGCAGCATCGACGTGGCGCTCCAGCAGCTCGACCAGAATGCGCAGCCACGGCTAGTGCTTGAGGTGATGCTTCTTGGGTGGCCCACCCTGCGGGCCATCCACGTCTAGAGAGAGGACGGCAGCATATGCCGCTTGTTTGTGGGGTCCGCTTCCGAGGGGCTGGCAAGGTCTATCACTTTGCCCCGGGTGATCTGGAGGACCTGGAGGTCGACGATCAGGTCGTCGTAGAGACAGCGCGGGGTGCCGAGCTGGCCCAGGTGGCCATGGCCGTCCGCGAAATCCCGGAGAAAGAGGTCGTCGGCGAGCTCAAGTCGGTGGTGCGCCGCGCCACGAACGGGGATCTGCAGAACGCGGAACGCTTCCGTGGCAAGGAAGACCAGGCTACCGAGACGTGCCGAGCCCAGGCCGCGCGGCTGCGGCTCGATATGAAGGTGGTCAGCGCCGAGTATTCCTTTGACGGCTCTCGCCTGACCTTTTTCTTCACCGCCGAGCAGCGGGTGGATTTTAGGGAGCTGGTGCGTGAGCTGGCGCGCGACTTTCGCACCCGCATCGAGCTCCGCCAGATCGGCGTGCGCGACGAGGCCCGCATCGTCGGCGGCCTGGGTAAGTGCGGCCGGGTCCTCTGCTGCAAGACCTGGCTGAACGAGTTCTCGCCGGTGTCGATTCGTATGGCCAAGCAGCAGGACCTGCCCCTGAGCCCGATGGAGATCTCTGGCCAGTGCGGGCGGCTGCTCTGTTGCCTCGGGTACGAGAACGAGTACTACCGAGACGTGAAGGGCAAGTTCCCCAAGGTTGGCAAGCAGGTGGACACGCCGCTCGGCCAGGGCAAGGTCGTCAAGATCTGTGTGCTGCGCGAGATGGTCACCGTTCTCCTGGAGGATGGCTCCACGGTGGACATGACCGCGGACCAACTATCCGGCGCTGCCCCGCTGGAGCAGCCCCGTGCCCGCCAAGGGCTGACGGCAGCCCAAGAGAGCACCCTCGACGCGGCCATCGGAACACGCCGGCCCGAGCCTCGGCGCGGGCGCGACGCCGGTGACGAGGAAGAGGGAGCCCGCCAGGGGGCGTCCGCGCGGCCGTCACGAGCGAGGGGCAGGGGGCGCAGGGCCGCTGGCCCGGGGCCCGCTGTGCCTGAGAAGCAGGCGCCCTCCGAGGAGGGTGAGCCGAGCGACGGGCAGGAAAAGGCGCGCCGCTCTCGGCGTCGCCCGCGCCCGCGACGCCGGGAACGGCGCGACGAGAACGGGGCTGACGCGAGGGGCGCCCAGGCGGCAGCCTCTGCGGAGGGGCGGGCCCCTGCGGAGCGCGGCGCACAGCGCGATGAGGGGCGCCCGGCCCAGGGCGAAGAGGCCCCGGCACGCCGGAGGCGTTCGCGCCCGCGGCGCCGCCGCAGCCAGCAGGCCGACGCCTCGCCCGATAACGAATGAGGTACCCCCCGTCCTGAGGACAGAATGACACAGCCCGGCCGCCTACTGGCGGCCGGGCTGTCTGTGGTGCCGGGAGGGCGTGCTCAGCCTTCTTCGGCCAGGATGCGCCGGTGACGATCTTCCAGGGCGCGCAGGCAGTGCCGCGGCACCCGGGCTGAGCCGATGTTGCGATCCGGCATCACCGAAAGGCCGTGGAAATCGCTGCCACCGGTAGTGATCAGGTCGTGGCGCTTGGCCAGCGCCACCAGCGCGGAAACGACCTCGTCGGGGTAGCCGGCATAGTACGCCTCGAGGCCGGCTAGGCCGGCCTGCGCCAGGCGGGGGACGGAGGCCTCCTGCCCCCAGGGATGGGCGAGGACGGGCACCCCGCCGGCGTTGCGCACCAGGCGAATGGCCTCTTCCGGCTCTAGCTTGAGGCGTGAGACGTAGGCGGGCCGGTCGCGGCCCAGGTAGAGGTCAAAGGCCTCCCGCACCGAGCCGACATGGTTCGCTTCCGTCAACGCCGCGGCGATGTGCGGGCGCCCGATGGCGCCGTCACCGGCCAGCTCGCGCACGCGCTCCCAGGAGAGGTCGATCCCCAGGCTCCGCAGCCGTTCGAGCATGGCCTGGGCACGCCCGACGCGCGCGTGCTGTGATCGCCCCACCGCCTGGCGCAGCGACTGGTTGTGCCAATCCACATAGTAGCCGAGCAGGTGCACGTCGCTGCTCTGCCCGTTGCAGGAGATCTCGACGCCGGGGATTATGTCCAGGTCGGTGCCTGCGGCCGCCTCGAGCGCCGCCGGCAGGGCGTCCAGGGCGTCATGGTCCGTGATGGCGATGACGCGCAGCCCAGCGCGGAGAGCCATCGCGACGATCTCCTCGGGGGTGTGCGCGCCATCAGAGGCCACGGTGTGGATGTGCAGATCAATAGTCAACACGAGATTCGCCTAGCTAACCTCACGCAACATGCGGCCCGCCGGCCGTCTCTTCTGTGCCAATACCCTCGCGGCACAGCTCTCCGCTTGCATCTCGGTGCCCCCCAGCGTGGCGGGGGCGCGCCAAACAGGTGCCCGGCGCATCCGTGCAGGTCCATGGCGATGCTCTCATTGCTGTGATCGCTGGACGCACGGCACGCGACGCGCTGCTACTTGGCGTACTCTGTCGCGCGAGTCTCGCGGATAACGGTAATGCGGATCTGCCCCGGATACTGGAGGTTCTCCTCGACCTTCTTGGCGATATCGCGGGACAGGGTCATGGCGGCGAGATCGTCGATCTCATCCGGCTTGACGATGATCCGTACCTCGCGGCCCGCCTGGATGGCATAGGTCGTTTCGACGCCGGGGAAGGAACTGGCCACCTGCTCCAGCGACTTGATTCGCTTGATGTAGGTCTCGATGCTTTCGCGGCGCGCCCCCGGCCGCGACGCCGAAATGGCGTCCGCCACCTGGACGAGTACCGCCTCAAGGGTCTGCTGTTCTGCTTCGGCGTGGTGGCTGGCAATGGCGTTGCAGACCGACTCGGGCATCCCCTGGCGCTTGGCGATCTCTTCGCCGATCAGGGCATGGGGTCCGTCCACCTCGTGGTCCACGGCCTTGCCGATATCGTGTAGCAGGCCAGCCAGTTTGGCCAGTTCGACGTCGGCCCCCAGCTCGCTGGCCATGATGGCGCAGATCTGGGCGGTCTCGACCGAGTGCTGTAGGACGTTCTGGCCGTAGGAGGTGCGGTAGCGCAGGCGCCCCAGCAGCCTGATGAGGTCCGCCGGCAGGCCGTGGATGCCCAGGTCCAGCGCAGCCTGCTCGCCAGACTCGCGGATGGTCTGGTCCACCTCCGAACGGGCCTTCTCCACCATGCTCTCGATGCGGGCTGGGTGAATGCGGCCGTCCATGATCAGGCGCTCGAGGGTGATGCGCGCCACTTCGCGGCGGACCGGGTCAAAGCTGGAGAGGATGACGGCCTCGGGCGTGTCGTCGATGACCAGGTCCACGCCGGTGACGTTCTCGATGGCGCGGATGTTGCGGCCGCCCCGGCCGATGATGCGCCCCTTCATGTCGTCGTTGGGGAGCTCCACGGTAGAGACGGTCGTCTCGGCCACCTGGTCGGTGGCGACGCGCTGGATGGCCACGGTGACGATCTCGCGCGCCTTGCGCTCACCCTCTTCCCTGGCCTGGGCCTCGATATCGCGGATGATGCGCGCCGCGTCTGCCCGGGTCTCATCGCGCACGCGGTCGAGCAGGACCTCCTTGGCCTCCTCGCGGGTCAGGCCGGAGATGCGCTCGAGTTCGGCGAGGTGCACTTGCCACGCCTCGTCCAACTCCTCCTGGCGCTTCTCTTGGGCGCGCCGGCGTTCCTCGATCTTGCGCTCGCGCGCCTCCATGGCATCAAAGCGGTGGTCGAGGTTTTCGCGGCGCTGCTGTAGCCGGTTCTCCTGGCGGCTCAGCTCTTGTGTGCGCTGTTTGATGTCGGTCTCGGCCTCCTGCAGGAGCAGCAGGGCCTTGTCGCGCGCCTCCAGTTCCAGCTGCATGGCCGAAGCGCGCGCCTCAGTAAGGCGCCTATCGGCCTCCAGTTCCAGCGCCGAGACGCGTCGGCCTACCAGGCGCGTACGCAGGAAATGGCCGACCACAAAGCTCACGACCGCGGCGACAACCACGATGGCTATCCAATAGTACGTATCCATGCCTTAGGCGTCCTTTCTTCATCGATTCACGATCGGACGGCACCCGCTATTCGAGGTCAGAACGTTGCGGGTGTAGCTCGGACCACAACGCGTCCACTGCCCGGCGGGCGACCGGGTACCCGAACCCGCGCCGCCGCAGTCGGCCGAGCAGGCGCCGGTAGAATACGTCGCGCTATAGACGGGCGAGCTGCGGCAGGGCCTTGCGGCCCACGCGCATGGCGCCCGCATCCTCGTTCACGACATCGAGGACGGATGCGGCCACATCCGTCGCGATGCCCTTGGCGCGCAACTCCTGCTTGAGGGCGAAGCGGCCCCGCGGGCGGAAAGTCTCGCGGTTTTCCACCCAGAGCTGGGCGAACTGCCGGTCGTCCACCAGGCCCGCGCTCCGCAGCCGGCCCAGCACCTCATTGATCGCTTCCGGAGGCACGTCCCGGCCGCTGAGGTAGCGGGTCATCTCCTGCTCGCTGCGCGGGCGGAAGGAGAGATAGTGCAGCGACCGATTGTAGGCATCGGCAACGGCTTCCTGGTGCTGCAGAAGGGCGATCTCCTCTTGCGACAGCACCTGGCCCACGCGCAGCTCGGACGCCAGCAGCCCGTCGAGGCCGAAGGCGAACTCGCCATCGAGAAAGACGTTCACCCGGCCCCGCCTCTGCTTCTGCGCGGTGAGTGCCGTGATGGTGGCCATCTGTCCCTGCACTTTCTCAGAATGCCGTAAGCAAAAAAGGGCCGTGGCACGTGCCACAGCCCAGTACGTGCGCAAGCGGCAACCGCTCGCGCACCCGAAGGTCGGTCTCAGCGCGGATCGCAGGAGGATGGAGAGTACTATAACCTAGAAGCGGTCTGTTCCCGAGAGTCTCTGCTCCGGCCAGGCTCGCTACCTTGGAGTTAGGACTGCTCCTGGGTGTCCTCAGACAATCTCGAAAACGGAGGCTAACCCTTGCCTGTTGTCACGCTGTACGGCCTTCGGTGCTGGCTGAGGCCTCGCATGACGAGGCATCTCTCCCCGCAGGCCGTAGGGATTATGATTCGTCGGACATCTCGGCATCGCTCCCTTCCTCGTCATCCTCTGAGGCCATGGGAGTGAGCTTTAGCACCGCGCGAACGTCCGCTTCTATCTGTGCCGCGATCTCGGGGTTCTCTGCCAGGAACTGCTTCGAGTTCTCACGTCCCTGCCCGAGCCGCGTGTCACCATATGAGTAGAACGAGCCACGCTTGTCAATGATGCCCGAATCGACCCCTACGTCTACGAGGCTGCCCTCTTTAGAAATGCCTCGGTCGAACATGATGTCAAACTCAGCGACTCGGAACGGAGGAGCGACCTTGTTCTTCTTGACGCGCACTCGGACGCGCTTGCCGATGACTTCCCCGCGCTGCTTCAGGCTCTCCATGGGCCGCATGTCCAGCCGGACGGCCGCGTAGAACTTGAGCGCGTTGCCGCCGCTGGTCGTTTCGGGGTTGCCGAACAGCACCCCGATCTTCATGCGCAGCTGGTTGGTGAAAATGAGAGCCGTATTGCTGCGCTTGACGGCGCCGGTGAGCTTGCGCAGGGCCTGCGACATCAGGCGGGCCTGCAAGCCCATATGGGCATCGCCCATGTCCCCCTCGATCTAGGCCTGGGGAACCAGGGCGGCCACCGAGTCCACCACGATGACGTCAACCGCGCCGCTGCGTATCAGCGCCTCGGTGATCTCCAACCCCTGCTCTCCCGTGTCAGGCTGGGAGATGTAGAGGTCTTCGACGTTGACGCCGCACCGGGCCGCGTACGAGGGATCGAGCGCATGCTCGACGTCCACAAAGGCGGCCACGCCGCCCATGCGCTGGCACTCGGCGATGATGTGTTGGCACAGCGTCGTCTTGCCCGATGATTCCGGGCCGTAGATCTCGGTGATCCTGCCGCGGGGAATGCCGCCGATGCCCAGAGCCATGTCCAGCGCCAGGCAACCGGTCGGGATGGCCTCGATGTTCATGCCGGTCGAGTCACCCAGTTTCATGATAGCGCCATCACCAAAGCGCTTCTTGATCTGGGTAACGGCTGTCTCCAGTGCTTTCGCGCGGCCGTCAGTGGCTGTGGCCATCGGGAGTCCTCCTCAGATCCTCACGCTGTGAGTTTACAATACCCGGCGCCGAAAGGCAAGTAATCCGGGCAAGGTTCCCTGCAGCCGACGCGCTGCCGCGGAACAGCATCATAGAACATTTGTTTCATTATACGTCACAAACACCGTCGCGTCAATAGCCTGCGGGCAAGGCCTGTCACGCCCGTGGGGCACATGGTATACTGGGTACCACGGCTGAGCAGCACGCCTGCAGAAGGGGAGCGCCCATGTCTCACCAGTTGCCCCGCGTGTGCCTGGCACACCTGCCCACCCCGCTGGAAGAACTACCGCGCCTCTCCGCGCGCCTGGGCGGGCCGCGCATCCTGGTCAAACGGGACGACGCCACCGGCCTGGCCACCGGCGGGAACAAGGCGCGCAAGCTCGAGTACCTCATCGCCGATGCGCTGCAGCAGGGGGCCGATACGATCATCACCTGCGGGGCGGCCCAGTCCAACCACGCGCGCCAGACGGCGGCGGCCGCCGCGCGCTGTGGCTTGCGCTGTACCCTGGTGCTGGCGCCCAGGGCCCCCGTGGGGCTGGCCGCCGGCAACCTGCTGCTGGACCGCCTTCTGGGTGCCCAGGTACGCTGGGCCGGGGATCGCGACCCCTACGACCTCATGCAGGAGGTGGCCGAGGAGGAGCGCAGTGTGGGCCGGCACCCCTACCTGATCCCCACGGGTGGCTCCAACCCGATCGGGGCGGTGGGCTATGTCGGCGCCATGGAGGAGCTGGCCGCCCAGCTGCGCTCCCGGGACATCGGGGTGGACCACCTGGTGTTCGCCACCGGTTCGGGCGGCACCCAGGCGGGCCTGCTCGTCGGGGCGGAAGCGGTCGGGTTCCGCGGGCGGATCGTGGGCATCAGTGTGGGCCCGGCCGCCGAGGAACTGGGCCCGAGCGTGCTCTCGGTCGCCCACCTGACGGCGGCGCTCCTCGGGCGAGACTCGCGCCTTGGCCCGCAGGACGTGGTGATCCACGAGGGCTATCGCGGCGGGGGATACGGGGTGGTGGCCGCCGCCGAACGGGAGGCGATCCGCCTGCTGGCCGAGCAGGAGGGGCTCCTGCTGGACCCAGTCTACACGGCCAGGGCCATGGCCGGCCTCATCGACCTGGTCGCCCAGGGTGAGTTCCGCGCCGGCGAGACGGTGCTGTTCTGGCACACGGGTGGGCAGGCGGGGCTCTTTGCCGAGGCGCGCGCGCTGCTCTCCAAAGACGGAACGTAGCCGGGCCGGCCAGGTCGGGCCCGCGTGTGGCCGGCCGGGAGCGGCGTCCCAACCCTTGACGGCCCTCCAGCCGCTTTGTAGAATGGCTCAGAAGTGGTACCTGTGGGTGAATGGCAAAGCCCGGCGTCGCGGGGCATGGTTCAGCGATGGAGGAGAGCGCACGATGAAGGTCACAGTAGCCGAACTGCGAATCCTCGCTCTCGAGGAACAGCATTCCATGGACCGGGCCGAGGGCTTGGCTTGGGCGCGCAAGGTCGACGCCTTCGGGGCGATCGCCAAGCTCTTCTCACGTCCCAAGGATGAGGATTTTGAGCTGATCTACAAGGAGCGCCGCTACCAGCCGTTCTGGCACGTCGTCTGCTCGGCGTTCTATGGCTATGAGCGGCAGGGCGAGTATCAGGTGACCATGCGCGGGCCCGAGGTCAAGTCAGTGACCATCCAGGGCACCGATTACGATGTGGCGGGGAACGGCGTGACGTTCAGCGGCCTGGAGCACTGCAGTGAGACCGCCTCGGTCGAGTACTATGTGGACGCGCTCAGCGGCAGCAAGGAGGCCTCCCTGGCCGAGTACGTCAACTACCCGGGGCGCGTCGTCAGCCTGCAGGACCTGGCTGCCCTGCGGAGCGAGGGCGTCATCGTGGTGCCGCCGCAGTTGGCCTCCACCGGCATCGTGCGCGATGCGGTGGGCGGCCTGGTCAAGCGCGTCGTGGCCGACGAGATCACCGAGGAAGTGCTCGAGGTGCAGAGCCTGGACCTCTACTTCCGCCCGATCTACACCTTCCAGTATCGCTGGGCCTCCAAGGAGCGGGAGGCGATGATGGAGTACGACGCCCTCACGGGCAAGTTCTCCACCGAGGGCAAGAGCTACCAGGAGTACGGCGACGCAACGATCGACGCCGAGCTGGTGGCCGGGCCGGACGCGCAGACGGTGGCACAGCTAGTGCCCGGTGGGCAGCTGGCCGTCAAGATCGAGGCGACCCCGGCGCGCCGCAGGGGCTGAGCCCCGCTCTCTCCGGCAGAACGACACCCGGCTCTGGAAGGCAGCAGGCCCTCCAGAGCCGGGTGTTGGCTTCCCGCCGGCGATGCCGGCAGTACCCTACCCCAGTTCTCCCCCGGCTACGGCGTAGAGGAGCCGGGCATCCCCCGGCGGGGCGGCGTCTCCGCGGATCATGCGGGTGAAGGAACGCCGCGGCTCAAACCCGCGGCGCAACAGGTAGTCGCGCAGCGGGGTCTGCGCGTCGGGCACGTCCACCTGGAGGGGGCCCGGGGCGCGTTCCAGCGCGGCGTGCAGCAGGGCGATCGCGGTGGCGGGGTCGGCGGCCGTCAGGGGGCCCAGGTGGTTGGCCATCCGGCCGTTACGCCCCAAGAGGGAGCCGCGCAGGCCGCCGGGCCCCACGGCCACCAGGGCGACGTCGGCGTACCGGCCCAGCAAATGCCTGAGCAGCGCGTCGCGCCGGGCGCCAAAGGCGGCTGCGTCCAGGGCGATCACCTCGTCCAGGTCACGCGGCTCCAGCGGCCGCACGGTCACCTCGGGCGCGGCCTCCTCGGTGGCGGCCAGCGGTTGCGCCGCCATGTAGCGCTGAAAGCTCCACAGATCGCGAAAGCCCAGCGGCAGGTAGAGGGGCCGGCCCAAGGGTGTCGCGTCGAGCAGGGGGATGATGCCCCGCTCCTCGAGGAGCCGCAGACTGTGCTTGAACAGGCGGGTCCCCAGGCCGCGGCGCCGCCAGCTGTCGCGCACGACCAGCATGCTGAGCCAGGCGATCCGGGGTGGATACGGGAGCAGGCAGATGGTGGCCACCAGCTCCTCCGTGCTATCGAACAGGCCATAGCCCTCGCCCAGGTCCAGGAAGATCTTCCAGTCCTCCGGTACCTGGTTCCAGCCGGCCTCCTGCGAGAGGGACATTGCTGCCTGCAGGTCCCCCAACTCCAGTTGGCGGAGCGTCGTTTCCGTTACCAAGACACCTCCCATCGCGCGGCGCCCGGAGCCGCCCTCTCCTGTCTGTGCGGGTGTGCCCCGCCCAAATGCCTATAGACGCGTATCCCAGCGGTCACAAAAGACCGTTTCCTCGTACACACCCGTAAAGGGTTCGTTGCCCATCATCTTCTGAATGGCTGCCCGCACCACCGCCCGCGTCGGCGCATAGGCGTTGATAAAGGTGCGCACCATCGGCACGTCGTAGAGATGCGTCGTGTAGTTCAGTGATATGAACACGGTGGGCACCTCAGAGGCGTACCAGGGCACCTGCCCGGGCATGTCCCAGGCGATGCGATACACGTTCTCACTCGCATAGCCCGCCACGTTGGAGAACACCAGCGCCGCGTCGTACCGCTGCACGTACTCGGTGTGGCTCTCCGCCTGTTCGGTAGGCTTTTCCGTGTCAAACAGGTGGACCTCAAAGCCGGCTGCCTCCAGCTCCTCGATGATCACGTCGCGCATGGACATGTCCTTCTGCGCAGAGCGGGCGGCGACGAACATCGACCCCGAGGAGAGGTAGTACAGCCGAACGCGCTTGTGCGTCTCCGGACGGATGGGCAGCTGCTGGCGGGTGTTCTTGACCAAGGTGATGCACTCGCGGGCTGCCTCTTCCGCCATGCGCCGATGCTCCGCGCAGCCGACCACCGAGAGGTTCTCCTTGGGCGGCATGATCTCGGCCTTGGCCTTCTTGTGCAGCCCGAGGGATGCCTTGGCGCCCAGGATGCGCCGCAGGGCATCGGTCAGGCGTGCCTCGCTGATGATGCCGCTTCGGTAGCCGTCCATCATAAAGCCCACGTCCTCGTCCGAAAAGTAGAGGAACATGTCGCAGCCGGCGGCGATGGCCAGCGGCACGTGCTCGCGCCGCGGCTTCATCGAGGTCAGGCCCACCATGTGTGAGGCGTCGGTGATGATCAGGCCGTTGAAGCCGAGCTGGCCACGCAGCAGATCCTGGAGCAGTTCCGGCGAGATCGTCGCGGGCATGATCTCCTCGTCGCGGATGCCGGGGCGCAGTTGGCGCGTGTAGGCCGGCAGGGCGATGTGGCCGATCATAAAGCTATGGATGCCCGCCTCGATGAGGCCGCGATACACCTGGCCAAAAGAGGCGTCCCACTCGGCCACCGAGAGGTGGTTCACCCCCATAAGCAGGTGCTGGTCGCGCTCCTCGGGGCCGTCCCCGGGAAAGTGCTTGCTGCAGGCCAACACGCGGCTCTGGCGCACGCCGCGCATGAAGGCCAGCGACCGCTCGAGCACTTTGGCGGGGTCGCTCGAGAACGCGCGGGTGTTGACGATGGTATTGCGCCAGTTCAGGTAGATATCGGAGACCGGCGCAAAGTTCCAGTTGCAGCCGATCGCCTCCGCCTCGCGCCCGCCGACATAGCCGGCCTGGTAGGCGACCCCGTCGGTGCGCGCCGCGCCGCTCATGGCGCTGGTGGCGATCAGGGTGCCGTCCTTCATGCCGCCGTTCCCGCCCGACTCACAGTTGGCGGCGATGAGCAGAGGGATCTTGCTGTGCTCCTGGAGGTAGCGGTTCTGTTCGTACAGCTCGGCGGCACTGCGGTTGGGGTAACGGATCCCCCCGATGTGGTACTTGTCGAGCGCCTCCTGCATGTAGGCGGGATCGGTCGACCGGTTCATGTTCACCAGGAGCTGGCCGATTTTCTCCTCGACGGTCATTCCCGAGATGGTGCCCTCTACCCAGGCAATGTCCTCGTCGCTCAGGTAGAACGGTCTGGCCTTCAGGTCAACCATGGGGTACTCCTCCATTGGTGCCTCAGCGAAACGGCGCCACAGTATCCGAACCTACCTCCGTCGGCCGGAGGGGGCCCCGCACGGGCGCTAGTACTCGTAGCAGCTCCCGCCGATGAACTCGCGCAAGAGCGAGTCGGCCGGGATAGCGCTCTCGTCCTCTACCGCGGCGATCCCCTCCAGCACGCGGCAGACGCGCTCGGCGCGCTCGGCGGCGTCCTGGCGCAGAGCGTCGTCGCGATACTCCTCGCGCCACTGGCGAAAAGCATCCAAGAGGCGCGCCCGCATGATGGGGAGCTCGTAGGGCAGGCTGCTGTTCACCACGTAATCGACGGCACCCACGTAGGGGATGATGTTGCGCAGCTCACTGGTGCGCACATAGTGCCAGTGCTCCAGGGTCTGCCGCGGGCTGTAGGCCCGCTGCGAGGCGTCGCGCACCATGCGCCGCATGAGGCGCAGGTCGGTCCAACGGATGTACTCGCCCTGGGCGTCGCGCATCTGCAGGAGCGGCTCAATGTACAGCCGGAACTTGTTCCCGTCGGCGATGTCCTGGGTCATGGGCGGGTACAGGCCGTGGAGGCTGTCGATGAGCACCACCTCGTCGGGCCGCAGCCGCATGGCGGTGTGCTGCTCATGCCGGCGCCCGGTGCGAAAATCGTAGAACGGGATGCGCACCTCCTCGCCGTTCGTCAGGCGGGCCAGGTGCTC
>JAAZBY010000254.1 GCA_012513595.1 Chloroflexota bacterium | reverse complement strand
GGCCATCTGGGCGCAAAAGATGCCGATCGGCCCGCAGCCGATGACGGCCAGGCTGGCGCCGTCGATGCGGTCCTTGAACAGGCCGTTGGCGGCCACGCCGATCGGCTCCAGGATGGCGCCGAGGTCGGGCGAGGTGCCGGGCGGTAGCTTCCAGGCGCAGGCGGCGGGGAGGGCGGCGTACTCGGAAAAGGCGCCGTCGACGTGCACGCCGATGATGCGCATCTGTTCGCAGGTGTGCTGGCGGCCGGTGCGGCATTGGTGGCACTGCAGGCAGGGGATGTGCGTCTCCGCGGCGACCAGGTCGCCGACGGCCAAGCCGGCCACGTTGGCGCCGACCTCGACGACCTCCCCACAGTACTCGTGCCCAAAGATCATGGGCAGGTGCAGGCGTTCCTGGGCCCAGGGGGTCCACTCGTATATGTGGTTATCGGTGCCGCAGATGGCCGCCGCCTGGACGCGCACGAGCAGGTCATGCGGGCCGATGGCGGGCACGGGCACGTCGGCCAGGACGGCGCCTCGGCTGGGCTGGGTCTTCATCAGGGCCTTCATCGCGGGCCATCCTTTCTGGCGCCCGGGGCATGGCCGCGGGCCATGCGGGGGCTCAATCGATCACGGCGAGCAGAGCGCCGACCGGGACCTTGCTGCCCTTGGGCTGGGCGATGCGGGCCAGGCGGCCGGCGGCAGGGGCTTCCACGTCGAGCAGGGCCTTGTCCGACTCGACCTGGACGAGTGGCTGGCCGATGGTGACCGTCTCCCCGGCGGCGACGAGCCACTGGACGATGATGCCCTGCTGCATGCCGGGGCTAAGGCGGGGCAGGCGGACCTCGAACGGCACGGGGGACCTCCGTGTGGGCTCCGGGCGGGCGCCCTCCGCCCGCCGCGCCGGCATTATAGCGCCGGGCGAGGGCGGGTCAAGGGGTGCGCGCGGCCGATGCGGAGTCGTCACGTGCGCCGGGCCGCACACCGGCAGGGGTGAAAAGGGGTCGCGCGGGGGGCCGATATGGAGTGCGGCGCCCCAGCGCCGCTCCAGCGCGGCAGACCGCGAAGCCGCGCGGCAGAGCCCGCGAAGGCACACAGGCTCTCCGCCGGCCGCACGCCAGGGGCTCCCCCAATGCGGGGGAGCCCCGCCCGGGCGAACGCGGCCAGGCCTGCCCCGCCCTTGCGCCCGGCGGCGCCGGGCGGTACCATGCCCCCGTCGTCCTGCGCCTTACCCGGAGGCCCCAGCCATGAGCAACCCCGCCCCCCTGCCCGCCGACGTCCTCCTCGAGATGTGCGTCGATTCCGTCGAGGCCGCCCTCGCCGCTCAGGAGGGCGGTGCCAACCGCGTCGAGCTGTGCGCCGACCTCCTCGAGGGCGGCATCACGCCCTCCATCGGCACCATCTCGCTGGCCTGTGAGCGCCTGGCCATCCCCGTCAACGTCATCATCCGCCCGCGGGGCGGCGATTTCGTCAACACGGAGGCCGAGTTTGGGGCGATGCGCCGCGACGTGGCCGCCGCCAAGGACGCCGGCGCCAGTGGCGTCGTCATCGGCCTGCTCACGCCCGAGGGCGAGGTCGACCTGCCGCGCATCCGCGCCCTCATCGCCGCGGCCCGCCCCCTGACGGTCACCTTCCACCGCGCCTTTGACATGGCCCGCGACCCCTACGCCGCGCTCGAGGCGCTCCTGGCCCTCGGCGTCGACCGGCTGCTCACCTCCGGCCAGGAGGAGAGCGCCCTGGCCGGGATGGACCTCATCGCCGAGCTGGTGCGCCGCGCGGCGGGGCGCCTCATCGTCATGCCGGGGGGCGGCGTCACGCCGCGGAACGTCGGGCGGATCCTCTCCGCCACCGGCGCGCGGGAGGTTCACGTCCATATCGCCACCCTGGTCGACGGCCCCATGCGCTACCGCAACCCGCACTGCTCTATGGGCGGGGCGCTGCGGCCGGCCGAGTTCGCCCGCTCCGTCACCACGGCCGACGACGTCCGCGCTCTGCGCGCCGCGTTCGGCTAATACCCTCAGCACAAGGAGAGCCGCCCCATGCCCGACCTGACCACCTGGGAGGCCGTCCCTCCCGAACGCCAGCGCATGCGCGCCGAGCGCCTGCCGGCCTACTGCGAGGCCCTCGCCGCCCGGCGCACCAGCGACCTCCTCATCGTGCGGGGGGGAGAGATCGTCCACGAGTGGCACGCGCCCGGCCGTACGGCCGCCTCCTGCCACGGCAGCGCCTCGTTGGCCAAGGCGCTGGTGGGGGGGATGTCGCTCCTGGTGGCCCTGGCCGACGGCCTCCTGGCCCTCGACGACCCGGTGGCCCGCTACGTCCCGGAATGGCGGGGGCACCCGCTCAAGGGGGAGGTCACCGTGCGGCAGCTGGCCACGCACTCCTCCGGGCTGGAGGACGCCGAGGCGCCCGGCATCGACCATTTCGCCCTGAGCGGCTGGATGGAGGCCTTTTGGCGACAGGAGCCGGACCCCTTTACTCTCGCGCGCGACCAGGCCCCCTTCGCCTTCCGCCCCGGCACGGGGTACGCCTACTCGAACCCGGGCATGGCCATGCTCTCCTACGCCGTCACGGCGGCGCTGGCGGGCAGCGCCCAGGGGGACGTGCGCAGGCTCCTTGGCGAACGGGTGATGGGCCCGCTCGGCGTGCCCGCGGAGGAGTGGTCCGTCGGCTATGGGCGCACCTTCCGGGTGAACGGCCTGAACCTGGTGGCCAACTGGGGCGGCGGGGCCTTCTCGGCGCGGGCGGCCGCGGCGGTGGGCCTCCTGATGCTGCGCGGCGGGCGCTGGGCGGGGCGCCAGGTCCTGCCGGAAGAGGCCGTCCGCACGATGCTGCGCCCCGCGGGCACCCCGCCCCCGCCCTACTCGGAGGCGTCGCCCACCCTGACGCCGGGCCTCTGCTGGTGGCTGAACGCCGACGGCCGCTGGACGGAGCTGCCCCGCGACGCCTTTATGGGCTCCGGCGCCGGGCATCAGGTGCTGCTGGTGGTCCCCAGCCTGGACCTGATCGTGGTGCGCTACGGCGACCGGCTCGGGCACGACCCCGATTCCGACTACTGGGCCGACCTGCGCCGCCACCTGGCCGCCCCCCTGGTCGACACCCTCATCGACCAGACCGAGGACGACTGGGCCGCCGCGCCCTGCCCGCGCTCGACGGCCATCCGCGGGGTGCGCTGGGACGCGCCGTCGACGATCGTGCGCAAAGCGTACGACTCGGACAACTGGCCCGTCACCTGGGCCCGCGATGGCCACCTGCTGACCGCCTATGGCGACGGACAGGGGTTTGCGCCGTTCACAGGCGTCAAGCTGGGGCTGGGGTTCGCCCGGGTGGAGGGCAGGCCGCCGCGCTTTGCGGGGTTCAACGTGCGCTCCGCCAGCGGCGAGAACCTCGGCATGGGCGCCCGCGGGGCCAAGGCGAGCGGCCTCCTGGCGGCCGGCGGGGTGCTGTAT
>JAAZBY010000253.1 GCA_012513595.1 Chloroflexota bacterium | reverse complement strand
CGGTTCACTGAACCGCCCCCGCCTGCCTTCCCGCGCCAGGTCTGTCTGCCAGGCTAGAGAGAGTGCTCGGTGCGAGAGATGATGTCATCCTGGTGGTCGCGAGAGAGCCAGTTGAAATAGGTGCTGAACCCGCCGATGCGGACCATCAGCGACTCGAAATCCTCGGGCCGGGCTTGGGCGGCGCGCAGCGTGTCGGCGTCGACCACGTTGACCTGCAGCTGCTGCAGCCCCTGGGCAAAGGCGGCATCAACCAGCATGAGCATCTTGTCGACCCCCTCCGGCCCGGCAAAGATGCGCCCGGGAAAGCGCAGGTTCAGCGCCAGGATGCCGTGGCTCTGGTCGTGAGGGAGCTTGGCCACGGAGCGGATCAGCGCCGTGGCGCCTTGGCGGTCCAGCCCCTGCGAGGCGCCGACCGAGTCGGCCAGGGGGGAGCCTCGCTTTCTCCCGTCGGGCGTGGCCCCCGCGCGGCGCCCCCACTCCACGGCGCCCGTCCAGCCGACCACGTCGATGCCGAAGCGCCGGCCGTAGATCCGTTCGCGCGCCTGGAAGGCCTCGTTGATGCGCGTGAAGAGGCGTACCGTCAGCGCATCGGCTGCGGCGTCGTCGTTGCCGAACTTGGGCACAGAGTTGCGGCAGGCCAGGCGGAGCGCCTCCTCCCCCTCCCAGTCGGCATCGAGAGCGCGGACCATCTCGGGCAGGGTCAGCCGGCCCTCCTCATAGACCAGCCGCCTGAGCACGAGCAAGCTGTCGGCCAGGTTGCTGATGCCAAGGACGTCGGCCAGGCCCTCGGTGTAGAGCGGCCCGCCCCGGCGGTAGTCGCGCCCGCGCTCCAGGCAGCCCTCGATCAAGAGCGACTTGACCAGGTCGGGGGTATGCTGGGCCAGCACGGCGTACTCCCGGTTGACGACCTCTGTCGTGGTGCGCACCATGTGATCGATCTGGGCGAGGACGGCGGCCTCCAGCCTCTCGTAGGTGTCCAGTTCTTCCGGGCAGCCGGTGGCGGGGCCCATGCGCTGGCCCGTCATGGGGTCGATGCCATCGTGGAGGGCCAGTTCCAGGGGCTTGGTCGCGGTGACGATCAGGTCCTCGTAGGCGCCCCCACACCGTCCGCGCGGCACCACCTGCGTGCACCCCACCAGGGTATAGTCCCGGGCGTGCTCCTCGGGGATGCCGCGGGCGCGCATCGCGGCGATGACCGGCTCATCGTTGACCAAGACCGGCATGCTCAGGCCGGAGGCCAGCAGCTCGCAGGCCCGGCGCAAGAGAGCCGGCGGGGTGCCGCGGTGCACGCGCAGCTCCACGTTGGGGGCGTCGGTGCGCAGGCAGGCAAGCGTCTCCAGCAGGAGCCAGGAAAGGGGATTGGTGGCGTCGCCCCCCTCGGGGAGCTGGCCTGAGAGGGTCATGCTCCAGGAGCGGTTCGCGGCCAGCTTGTACCAGATCGCCTCGATCCACGCGCGGGCCTCTTGTTCGCTCAGGTGCCCGCTCTCCAGGTCGCGTTGCAGGAAGGGCCACAGATCCTGATCGAACCGGCAGGCCGAGTCGATCCGGCTCGGTTCGTGCAGGACCATCGACAGCCAGTAAGCCTGCAAGGCGTCGGGGAAGGACTGCGCCGGCCCGCGGATGACGCGCTCCAGGCGCGCGGCGATGTCGAGGAGTTCGGCCCGCCGCCGCTCCTCAGCGGCGTCTGCGGCGCGGCGAGCCTCGTCCGCATAGGCGAGCGCCACGCCGTCCAGCCCGTCGAGGATCACGTTCAGGGCGTCGTACCACTCGGCGGGTTCGGTCCCGGGCGTGCCGAGGTGCTCGGCGCGCGAAGCGGCCACGCGCCGGCGCAGGCCGGCCGTGCCCTCCTCGGCCAGGCGCACGTGCAGCGGCGCCGAGTGGCAGCCGCCCAACGAGGACGTCCGACCGCCCATCACGGCGCGCTCCGTTGGCGTGAGGATCGCATCCAGGAGCGCTCGCGTCGCGCGGCCGCGCCAGGTGGCGGCCAGGTCGTCGAGGTAGCACGCGGCCGGGTCGTCGGCGCCCTGCCGGGCCGCCTGCCAGCGGGCCTCGTCAAACTGGAGCCCCCTGTCGGAGCTCCACCGCACGATGCTCTCCAGGCCCAGCCGCCCGACGATCAGCTCGTCGGGCTCGATGATCATGCGGCTGCCCAGCCACTGCGCCACGATGGCGTGTGCCAGGCGCACCGTCTCCGGTTGGCCGGCGTGCGCCACCCACGCCTCATGGAACGGCTCGCCGCGCGCAGGGGCGTAGGTCGCCGAACGATTGCGCAGGAGGCGCTCGGCGCGCGACGGTCCCGCGGCCTCCGCCTCGGCGGCCGGCACCGCGCTCACGAGCCGTCTCGCAGCAGGTCCTGGATGGCCACCGGCTTGCCCGAGGCGATCGACATGTTGGCCGCCACGCCAATGAGCACCGACATCGCGCCCGCCCGCGAGCCCGCTCGCTGCGCCAGCGGGTCGGGCGAGCCGGGGCGGAAGAGGTGGTCACGGATGCCGACGTCGGCGCCACCGTGGCCGCCCTCGCGTTCCTCCACGGCGACCTCCCAGGGCCTGCCAAACAGGGGGCTCACGCGCACCACCGGCGGCACCGGCAGCGGCAACACCCGCACCTTGCCCGTCGCGTCGGGCCCGTGGTAGCGGTCCACCAGGTCGATCTCCATACGCCCCTTGGTGCCGTTAAAGCCGATGCGCTGCCCCTCGTAGGGCATGTAAGCGTTCAGCGAGTAGTTGAGCAGCACCCCGTTCGCATAGCGCACCGTGACGACCATGGAATCCTCGGCGTCGATGTCGTCGGCAAAGACGCAGCGATCGCGGTAGTAGCCGTCCTCGCCCTCGCCGTCCAGGTATAGCTCGCGGAGCCGCTTGTTGGCCCGCAGGTCCAAGTAGAACTCGCAGGTCTTGGTGTACGCACAGGTGAGGCAGCGTTCGCCGCGCTCGGCGCGCGTGGGCCCGTAGAAGCGGGTGTCGCCAAAGGCGAACACCGTCTCGGGGTCCGCGCCGATCCACCAGTTCAGTTGGTCAAAGTGATGGGTCGCCTTGTGGATCAGGAGGCCGCCCGAGTTCTCCTTGCGACGGTGCCAGCGCCGGAAGTAGTCGGCACCGTGTTCCGTGTCCAGGAACTCGGCAAAGTCCACCGAGACGATCTGGCCGACGGTACCGGCGTTCAGCTGTTTCTTCAGCTCTTCGGTCGGCGGGCCGTAGCGGGCGTTGAAGGTCACCTGGACCTTCCCGCCGGTGCGGCGCTCGGCTGCTAGAATCGCGCGGACGTTGTCGGCCGTGGTGGTCATCGGCTTCTCGGTGATGACCTCGCAGCCGGCCTCCAGCCCCGCGATGATGAAGCGGTGGTGGGTGGCGTCCATCGTGGCGATGACGAGGACGTCCGGGCGGGCGGCCTTCAGCATGGCGTCAAAGTCTTGGAAGGTCGGGATCGAGCGGCTCAGCAGTCGGTTCGCCAGGTCCATGCGGTGCTGGTTCCGGTCGCAAAAGGCCACGACCTCGGCCACGTCGGCGTACTCGTCCACAAGAGGCTTGGCGAACATGCCGAAACCCCGACTGCCCAGCCCAACGACAGCATAACGCCTTTTCATGTTTCCTCCTGGCGGTGACACGGCTCCCTGCTGCCGATTATGCGTCAGCCCACGTCCGCCGGCAAGCGCCTGCTGCACCCTCGCCCTGGCGCGCGGCGCCGCGTTCCCTGGCTACCCCAGAAGTGCACCCGCCGGACGAAACGGCTATAATAGCCTGAATGCAACGGTATTCGCCGGCACCCGTAGAGGAGATGCTCATGCCTTCTGCACCGGTTCGCGCTGTCGAGCGCATCGACCGAACCCAGTGGCAGCCCGCCGAGTACGACTTGCTCTATCACTTTGTCAACTTCTCGCGCCTGGCCAACTCGGTGGTGATGGAGCCTGGGCCTCTGCAGGGCTGGTTCGGTGAGGCACTGTGGCGACACTATAGCTACGCCCCGTTCAACGGCCGCGTGATGGAGAACTATCACTCGCTGGCTTTCTTTTACGGGTACCGCGCGCCGTGGAACGTCTACTACCGCGACCCAGCCGTGCTCCAGCGGCTGGAGCTGACCCTCGACTATACCTTCCGGCTGATGGGTTCCGACGGCGCCATTCCCGAGTATGCCTCAGTCGAGATGGATACCCCCATGCTGGCCCCCACCAGCTTTGGCATGGAGTACATGGCTGCCGCGCTCGAGGTGGCCGGCGCCGTCCTGCCGGAGGCGCTGCGCGCCCGCCTGGTGGCCCAGGCGCGCAAGGCGGCCGTCTTTGTGCTGACCTCGCAGGAGTCGTGGGAGCACGCTCGCTCCTATACGAACCAGTTCCTGGGGGCCATGGCAGGGGCAGCCCGCCTGGCGCGCCTGACCGCTGACGACGCCCTGATGGACATGGTACGCGCCGCGGGTGACGCTCTGGTGGGCGACTTTATGTCTCCCGCCGGGTTCCTCTACGAGAACGACGGGCCGGAGACGTTCGCCTACTTTTTCGTCAGCCTGCAGCGGCTGATTCCGCTCTACCGCGAGTGGCCGGATCCTCGCGTCCGCCAGGCGCTGCTACGGCACTGTGAGTGGATGCGCCGCTGGATGCTTCCCGAGCCCGACCGGGCGGACATCGTCCTGTCCTCGTCTCACCAGACGCGCACCTCGGGCGGTTCCAGCCGCCTGGCCCCGCTCGCGCCGGTGGCCATGGGGCACATCCACGCCACCAGCGACCAGCGCCCCAGGATGCTGAAAGGCCTGGGCGCCCTGCTGGGCGAGGGGCAATCTGCCGCCGACGTCGTCAAGCTCTTTGCCATGACGGCCGAGGAGAACTCGGCCTACTGCCGGGCCTGGGAGGCGGCCGGCCCCGAGGCGGGCGCGGCGCTGCGCGACCGTTGCCTGGTGGCCGGCTACCCGCCCGTCTCACCCCTGGCCCTCTACCCGCCGTATGCCCCGCCGCGGGCCGAACTGGAGGCCGCCAGGGCCACCCTGCCCTGCCTGAACGCGACGCCCTACCATGAGGCGCTGACCGACGACCGCGGCAACCAGTATCTGTTTATCCGGCAGCCGGGGTACTATGCGGCCCTGAACTTTGCAGCGCGCCGCACGGCGGCGAACCACGGCCCTGCCTTTGTATGGCTGGACGGCGCCGGCACCCTCATCCTCTCCAGGAACAGCGACGGCCCCTGCTGGGAGACGCGCCTTGCCGGGCCAGGCGCCGGCCACGGCACCGGCAAGATGCCGGCGCTCGCCGCCGTCCGCGAAGGGCGCAGCGGCCCTGAGCTGCTCGTTCACTACCCGGAGTGGGGGCTGCGCAAGACCTACGTCATGCGCCAGGACGGGATCGACGTCCAGATGAGCAGCGCGCAGAACTCCGACGGGCGCGCTTATCAAGAGGCCATCCCCCTGGTGTTGCGCGAGAGTGACGTGCTGCGCGTTGACTATGGCAGCTGCCCGGCGGCCGGCCTCAGCGACCGGGGGCTGGGCGTCGTCACGCGGCGTGTCAGCGTCGAACGGGGCGGGCGGCACCTCCTGACCATAGACATGGGGCAGCCCGTCAGCGCCAGGCTCACTCCGACGCCGGAGGGCGATGGCGCGGTGCCGACCCTGTTGACCTTTGCGCCGGCGCCGCTCTTCTTTTGGCGCACCGGCTACCAGGTCACCTTCGGAGCCTAACTCTGCACCATCCTGCTGCGATCATAAGGAGATAGACATGGACATGCACGGGTTCGAGCTGCTCCGCGACGAGCACATCCCCGAGCTGGACACGCGGGCGCGGCTGTTCCGCCACCAGGTCACCGGCGCGGAACTCCTCTCGCTGGAAAACCATGACGAGAACAAGTGCTTCGGCATCAACTTCCGCACGCCCCCGCGCGATTCCACCGGCGTGCCGCACATCATGGAGCACGCCGTGCTCAGCGGCTCTCAGCGCTTCCCCAGCAAGGATCCCTTCATCGAGCTGGCCAAGGGTTCGCTGAAGACCTTCCTGAACGCCTTCACCGCCGCCGACAAGACCATGTACCCGGTGGCCAGCACCAACACGCAGGACCTGTACAACCTCATCGACGTATACATGGACGCGGTGCTGCACCCGTTGCTGTCTGAGATGACCTTTCAGCAGGAGGCGTGGCACTATGAACTCGACACGCCCGAGTCACCGCTGACCGTCAAGGGCGTGGTTTACAACGAGATGCGCGGCGCCTACTCGTCTCCCGATAGCCTCCTGTACCGCTATGGCCGGCAGACCCTCTTCCCCGACACAGCCTACGCCGCCGACTCGGGCGGGGACCCGCAGGAGATTACCAACCTCACCTATCAGGGGTTCCTTGACTTTCACGCCTACTACTACCATCCCTCCAACGCCATGATCTTTTTCTACGGCAATGACGATCCGGAGGAGCGTCTACGCCGGATGGCGGGGTACCTCGAGGGCTACGACCGCCGCGAGGTCGACGGATCGGTCGCCCTCCAGGAGCCCTTCAGCGAGCCGCGTCGCATCACGGTGCCTTACCCCGTCAGCGAGGACGAATCGGGCGACGCCAAGGCCCTTGTCACCGTCGGCTGGCTCCTTCCGGAAGCGACCGACGAGACGCTAGTGATGGCGATGGAGATCCTGTCGGAGATCCTGGTCGGGACGTCGGCTTCACCCCTCTACAAGTCCCTGATCGACTCGGGCCTTGGCGAGGACGTAGCGGGTGCCGGGCTGGACGCCGAGATCCGCCAGCTGTACCTGACCACCGGGCTGCGCGGCGCGCGGGCGGCAGACGCCGACCGTATCGAGGGGCTGATCCTGGACACGCTCACGCAGCTGGCGCAGGAGGGGATCGACCCGGACACGGTGGCGGCAGCGCTGAACACTACCGAGTTCGCCCTCCGCGAGAACAACACGGGCCGCTTTCCTCGCGGGCTGAGCCTGATGATGCGTGCGCTCGCCACCTGGGGCTACTGCGGCGACCCGCTGGGGCCGATCGCTTTCGAGGGGCCTTTGAACGCCGTGAAGGCGGCCGTGGCGGACGATCCGCGCTTCTTCGAGGGGCTGATCGACAAGTACCTGCTCGCCAACCAACACCGGGTGACGCTGGTCCTGCAGCCCGAGCCGGGGCTCGGTGAGCGCCGGGAGGCCGCCGAGCGCGACGAACTGGCCGGCATCCGTGCCGGCCTGGCCGACGGCGACTTGCAGGCCATCGTGCAGGCTACGGCCGCGCTGAAGGCCAACCAGGAGGCCCCCGATCCCCCGGAAGTGCTGGCCGCGATCCCCAGCCTGACTCTGGAGGACCTGGATCGGGCTGCGCCGACCATCCCCCTGCACGAGTCATCCTTGGCGGGCCGGCCCGTGCTGTATCACGACCTCTTTACCAACGGCATCGTCTACCTGGACCTGGCCATGGACGCGCACGTAGTGCCCGCGGATCTGCTGCCCTACGTTCCCCTCTTTGCCGCCTGCCTGACCGAGATCGGCACCGAGACGGCGGATTACGTCAAGCTATCGCAGCGCATCGGGCGCCAGACGGGCGGCATCGGCCAGAGCCTCATGGTCTCGTCAGTCGAGGGTCAGCAGGAAGCGGCCGCCTACCTGGTGGTACGCGGCAAGGCCACCATTCCCCAGGCCGGCGCGCTGCTCGAGATCCTCAGCGACATTCTGCTGCATGTAAAGCTTGACAACCGCGAGCGCTTCCGCCAGATGGTGCTGGAGAGCAAGGCCGGCATGGAGGCCGGCCTGGTGCCAGGCGGCCACGCGATCGCCAACGTGCGCCTGCGTGCCAACTACTCCGAAGCCGACTGGCTGGGCGAACAGACCGGAGGCGTCTCACAGCTCTTTTTCCTCCGTCGGCTGGCGCAGGAGGTCGACTCGGACTGGCCCTCGGTGCTCGCCAGGCTCGAGGAGGTCCGCCGCCTGCTCATCAACCGGCAGGGGCTGCTCGCCAACGTGACGCTCGACGCGGCACACTGGGAGGGGCTGAATGCGCCCCTGGCGGCACTGCTCGACAGTCTGCCGTCGGCCCCCTGCGCCCGCGCCACCTGGGCCGCGTCGGCGACGCCGGCCAACGAGGGGCTCACCATCCCCGCGCAGGTGAACTATGTGGCCAAGGGCGCCAACCTCTTTGAGCTGGGCTACGAATACGACGGCTCCGCCGCCGTGATCACCAACCACCTCCGCGCGACCTGGCTGTGGGAGCGGGTGCGCATCCAGGGCGGCGCCTACGGGGGCTTTTGCCTGTTCGACCTGCGCTCGGGGGTGTGGACCTACGTGTCGTACCGCGACCCAAACCTGCGCAGCACGCTGGATGTGTATGACCGCACCGGCGACTTTTTGCGGGCGCTGGAGCTGAGCGACGGCGAGCTGACCAAGAGCATCATCGGCACCATCGGCTCGATGGATGCCTACCTCCTGCCGGATGCCAAGGGGTACACCTCCCTGGCGCGCTATCTGATCGGAGACACCGACGCCATCCGCCAGGCGCGCCGCGACGAAGTGCTTGGCACCACCCTGGCGGACTTTCGCGCTCTGGCCGCCGTCCTGGACAAGATGCGCGAGTCTGGCCGCGTGGTGGTCGTCGGCTCGCCAGAGGCGATCCGCTCGGCCAACGTTCAGGGCGACGGCTGGCTGGAGGTGACCAAGGTGCTGTAGAGCGCCGACCGGCGCAGTCGGCCCGCCACGGGAGAGGGCCGGGCGCAAGTTGACGCTGCTAGCAATGCTGTGCTATGATGATTGCAGGCCGTAAGGGCGTTGGCAGGAAGGGTGGGTTGGCGTCACGCGCCGCCCGGCTGCCCGCGCCGTGGCCGATCGTTTGCGCCGACGCCTGCGTTTGGGCCGGGGCGCTGCTGGTCGGGGGAATCGCAGCCCGCCCGCCCTGTCAATGGTGGGCGGGCTGCTCTGTGTAGAGCGGCGGCTACGGGCACCAATCGGGCGCCCCGGCGCCGCGGACGTGCACCGCCGCAAGGGCGGGGAGAAGCTATCCCATGAGTGAGCTCGTCGAGTTCTGGGAACGACCTAGCCGGGTGCGCACGCTGATCGCCGGCTGGCAGCAGTGGGCAGACGCGGGCGACGTGTCTTCCGGCCTGCCGAACTACCTGATCGACCTGATCGGGGCGCGCCCCTTTGGCCGCCTTGTACCGGGCGGCTACTACCTGTTCCAGATCCCCACGGGGCATCATCTCATGCGCCCGGTGGTCAAGCTGGCCGAGGGCCACGTCGAGCGCATGGACGAAAAGGGGAACGAGTTCTACTGCGTCGGTGACGCTGAAGACGGCCTGGCCATCTTCCTGGGGGACGAGCCCCAGCTAAACCACGAGCAGTATGCCGACGCCTTCCTGGACGCCGTCCAGGCTTTGGGCGTAGAGCGCGTCGTCGTGCTGGCCGGCGTGTACGGCGCCGTGCCGTATGACAAGGATCGCGAGGTCTCCTGCGTGTATTCCCTCCCCCGCCTGAAGGCCGAGCTGCGCGACTATGCCGTGCGCTTTTCCAACTATGAGGGTGGGACGACCATCTGCACCTACATCGTGTACGCGGCCGAGCAGCGCGATATCGAGATCGTCGGGTTCACCAGCCTGGTCCCTTCGTATGACTTTTCTCAGACCGGGGTCTCCGTCCAGCCAGTGGTGATTGGCGAGGACTATAAGGCGTGGTACGATCTGATGGTCCGCGTGAACCACATGTTGGGGCTGGCGATCGACCTGTCTGACCTGCAGGAACAGGCGCGCGACCTGATCGCCAGTTGGAACGACAAACTGCATCAACTGGCGCACAACATGCCCGAGCTCGGTGTGGACGAGTTCCTGCAACGGGTGCGCTCCGAGTTCCGCGAGCGACCCTTTGCGCCGCTCGGAGACGTGTGGATCGAGGGTCTGAAGGACCTCTTTGACGACACTACGGAGGAGGACGAGCCGTAAGGAGGGGGCTGGCCCCTGCCCACCGCCGTCGGCCGGTTTGGTCGACGCCAACCCTCACTGTGCGTCTCTTCTGGCCTTATACTGCCTGGCAGAGTCGTCCGCGGGCCCAGCCTGGCAGGAAAGGGGCTCAATCTGGTGCCGTTCCGGCGCACACACCTGTGCCACGAGAGGTTACTCGATGGAACGCCTGGAAACGCTATCTCCGCAACTGGTCTATGAGGCCCTCGAGACCTCCCCGGAGGGCCTCACCTCGCAGGAGGCCGGGCGCCGCTTGGCCCAGTACGGGCCGAACACCCTGCGTGAGGCGCCGCGCAAGCCCATCATCTTCAACCTCCTGGCCAACTTTACCCACCTCATGGCGCTGCTCCTGTGGGCTGCCAGTGGCATGGCCTTCGTCGCCCGCATGCCGCAGCTTGGCATCGCTGTCATCGGCGTCATCGTCATCAACGCCCTGTTCAGCTTCTGGCAAGAGTACCGCGCCGAGCGGGCCATCGAGGCCCTCAGGAAACTCCTGCCGGCGCATGCGCGCGTGGTGCGCAACGGTGCGGAATGCCGCTTGCTGGCCGACGAGTTGGTGCCCGGGGATTTGGTGCTCCTGTCCGAAGGCGAGCTGATCTCTGCCGACGCGCGCCTCGTCGAAGAGTTCGAGCTGCGCACCAACAACGCCACCCTCACCGGCGAATCGATGCCCGTCCGCCGCAGCGCTGAGCCCGTGCTGCGCGATGACATCGGCCGCACCGAGATCACCAACATGGTCTTTGCCGGTACCAGCGTGGCCACCGGCACGGGGCGGGCGGTCGTCTCGGCCACCGGCATGCGCACAGAACTGGGACGGATCACCGACCTCACCCAGACGGTCCAGGAGGAGACCAGCCCGATCCAGGTGGAGGTGGCCCGCGCCGTCCGTTGGGTCACGATCACCGCCGTTGTGCTAGGCGTCCTCTTTTTCGCCATCGGTGCCCTGGTGGCGGGGATGCAGGCGGCTGAGGCCTTTATCTTTGGCGTCGGCATCATCGTAGCGTTCGTGCCGGAAGGAATGCTGCCCACCGTGACCCTCTCACTGGCTATGGGCGTGCAGCGCATGGCCCGCCGCAATGCCCTGGTCAAGCGCCTCTCCGCCGTGGAGACGCTGGGTTGCACGACGGTCATCTGCACCGACAAGACCGGCACGCTCACCCAGAACGAAATGACGGTCCTGCGGCTGTGGGCCGGCGGGCAGGAGTTCCAGGCCAGCGGCTATGGGTACCGTCCGGAGGGGCAGCTGGTCACGGCGGACGGCCGCGTGGGGACGTGTGACGAGCCCGACCTCGTCCTCCTGCTCACCGCGGCGGCGCTCTGCAACAACGCGCGGCTCTTGCCGCCCGAGGGCGACGGCGGCCGCTGGTCGATCCTGGGCGACCCCACCGAGGCGGCGCTCCTGGTGGCCTCGGCCAAGTGCGGCCTGGAGTTCGACGCCCTGGCACGCGCGCAACCCCGCCTGCGCGAGTATCCGTTTGAGTCGCGACGCAAGCGGATGAGCACGGTGCACGCGCAGGGGCAGGGCGAGGTGGCTTACGTCAAGGGCGCCCCGCTCGAGATCCTGTCGCGCTGCGACGCCATCCTCGTGGACGGCCAGCAGCACCCCCTGTCCCAGGAGTGGCGCGACCGCATCACCGCCCACAACGACGCCTATGCGGCGCAGGCTCTCCGCGTCCTGGCGGCGGCCTACCGCCCGCTGCGCGATGACGAGGATCATCACACCGCCGACGCGGACGCCATCGAGCAGGGGCTCGTGTTTGCCGGCCTCCTGGCGATGATGGACCCGCCGCGGCCCGAGGTCGCCCACGCCGTCGAGCTTTGCCACCGGGCCCAGGTGCGCATCATCATGATCACCGGGGACTATGGACTGACGGCCCGCTCCGTGGCCACGCGGCTGGGGATCTTTTCCAGCGACCAGGGCCGCGTGGTCACCGGCGTCGAACTGGGCCAGATGCCGGAGGACAGCCTGCTGGCCCTCCTGGGTTCCAAGGACGACGTCATCTTTGCGCGCGTGTCTCCGGAAGACAAGCTCCGGGTTGTCTCGGCCCTCAAGACGCTGGGCGAGGTCGTCGCGGTGACCGGGGACGGCGTGAACGATGCTCCCGCCCTGCGGCGCTCCGATATCGGCATCGCCATGGGGCTCTCGGGCACCGACGTGGCCAAAGAGGCCTCCGACATGATCCTTACCGACGACAACTTTGCCTCGATCGTCAACGCCATCGAGGAGGGGCGCGCCGTCTATGCCAACATCCGCAAGTTCAGCACCTACATCTTTGCCAGCAACATGCCCGAGGCCCTTCCCTTCTTGTTCTTTGTCCTCAGCGGCGGGCGCATCCCCTTGGGGCTCACGATCATGCAGATACTGGCCGTGGACCTGGGCACCGACTTGGTGCCAGCGCTGGCGCTAGGCGCCGACCTGCCGGAGCCGGGGGTGATGGCCGTCCCGCCCCGCTCCAAGAGCGCCCACCTGGTGGACCTGAAGCTTCTGGCCAGGGCCTACCTTTGGGAGGGGATGCTCGAGGGGATCCTGGCGATGGCCGCCTTCTACTGGATCTACTGGTCGCGTGGCTTTGCCGGGGTCGTGTCGCCGCTGCCTGGTCCGAAGGAAGACCCTCTTTTGTACCTGACCGCGACGACCGCCTGCCTGGCGGCCATCGTGGCTTCGCAGATCGGGAACGTCTTTGGCAACAGATCTGAGGTGCTGTCGATCTTTCACCTGGGCCTCTTCAGTAACCGGTTGGTACTTTTCGGCATTGCCGCTGAGCTGGTCCTGATCCTCGCGATCGTGTACGTGCCGCCGCTTCAGGCCTTCTTCGACACGGCACCACTGCGGGGTGTGGATTGGCTCCTGCTCTGTGCGTGCCCGCCGTTCATGCTGCTGGCCGAGGAAGGGCGCAAGTGGATCGTGCGGCGGGCCTCGCGTTCGCGCTCCTGAGGCAGAGGGAGGGACCATGCGATACGTTCTGGTAGGCTGTGGCAGGGTGGGCTCCCAGCTGGCCATGCGGCTGTCCCTTGACGGCCACGCCGTCACCGTGGTCGACCGCGACCCGGAGGCATTCCGCAAGCTTGGCCCCAGCTTTCGCGGGCAACGCGTCGAGGGGATCGGGTTTGACCGCGACGTGCTCTTGGCCGCCGGCATCGAGCGGGCGGACGGCTTTGCCTCGGTAACCAGCGGAGACAACACCAACATCGTCTCCGCGCGGATCGCCAAGCAGATCTTTCGTGTGCCGCGCGTGGTGGCCCGCATCTTTGACCCGCGCCGGGCGGAGATCTACCGCCGGCTCGGCATCCAGACCATCTCGCCCACCGAGTGGGCAGCGGGGCGCATCTCGGACCTGCTCTGCCAGCCGGAGATGGCCGTGCTGTACAACGTCGGCAGCGGCGAGGTGAACATCGTCGAGTTCCAGGTCACCGAGGCCGTGGCCGGGCACCAGGTAGTCGATCTGGTCATGCCAGGTGAGTCCAACGTGGTGGCCCTGGTCCGCGACGGGCGGGCCACCATCCCGACGCTGGGCACCATCCTGCGCAATGGCGACGTGCTGCACGTGTCGGTGCTGGCCAGCGCCTCGCACCGCCTGATGGACATGTTGGGGGGAGGTCGGTAGCCATGCAAGTGCTGATCGTCGGCGGCGGGCGGACCGGTTCGGAGCTAGCCAACCTCCTGCTCCAGGAGGGGCACGGCGTTACGGTCATCGAGCAGCGCGCGGACCTGATTCCGCGGCTGCACAAGGAGATCGGCAAGGCGGTCGTCATGCAGGGTGACGGCTGCGAGCCCACGGTGCTCGAGCAGGCCAATATCCGCAAGGCGAACGTCGTGGCGGCCGTCACCGGGCACGACGAGGATAACCTCGTCATCTGTCTGTTGGCCAGGCAGGAGTTCGGCGTGCGCCGCACCGTGGCGCGGGTAAACAACCCCAAGAACGAGTGGCTCTTTACGCCAGAGATGGGCGTCGATGTCAGCGTGTCTCAGGCCCACATCATGACGGCCCTGATGCGGGAGGAGATGGCCTCGCTCGAGATGGTCGTTCTTCTCCGCCTGCAAAGGGGCGACACCGTCCTGGTGGAGGACATCCTGCAGCCCTCCTCTCGCTCGGTCGGGAAGCCGCTCTCTGCCCTGGCCTTCCCCGAGACCGCCGTCGTTGTCGCCCTGGTACGCCATGACGAGATCGTCATCCCGCGGGGCAACGTGGTCCTCGAGGCGGGCGACCGCGTGATCGCGCTGACTCGGGCCGCCGACCGGGCGCGGGTGGCGGCGATCCTGGCCTGACCCGAAGGGGCCCCTTCCAGGCGGGCGCGGTGCGCACCGCGCCCGGTCCTTGCGCGCCGCCCGCCGGTGGGCGACGCCGCCTTACCGCGCGCCATCCCCTCTCCGTCTGCCCACCCACGGCTCGGCCGCCTCGGCAGGGCGCCCAGGCCGCCTACGCACCACCTCGCCAGCAGCGTGCAGAATCCCCTTGACGGCGCACATGATCGGGTGTATATGTTTTACGGTGTAAACGGAGGGCGGGCAGAGGCCCCGGCCGCTGCCGCGCCGCGTACAGACACGGTCACCCGTGCTAGGGGCAGAATGTCCAGATCGAGGCTGTCCGACGAACAGTGTGAGGCGATGCGCGAGCGCATCCTAGACGCCGCCCGCGAGCTGCTGGTAACCGAGGGGCCCGAGGCGATCACGACGCGCGCCATCGCGGGCCGAGTGGGCGTCTCGCACATGACGCTGTACACCTACTTTGACAACCATGCCGCCATCCTCACCGCGCTCAAACAGCGGCAGCGCGCGCGCTTCCAGAGCCGGCTTGACGGGCTCTTGCATCGCGCTGCATCGGAGGACGTCGCGCAGGTCATGCAGGAATGGCTGCAGAGCCACGTTACCATGGCCATCGAGAACCCCCGCGTCTTCCGCTTCCTATGGCTTCTGCGGCCCGACGTGGACCGGACGCGCCAGGCCCGCGGAGAGCGGATGTCCGTCCACCTGCGCAGCCTGTCGCGCCTGGTCGAGATGGGCATCGAGCGTAGTACGTTCGCCCCGCGTGACCCGACCGTGGCCGCCGCCACTGCCTTTAGCATGGTGCTGGGGCCGATGCTCCTCTACCATGGGGGGCACATCATCAGCGACACCCTGCGCGACCAGATGGCCAGCGAGGCACTCGGAGCCGCCCTCGCCTACCTGCGCGGCGAAACCGACACTGGCACCCCAGCGATTGAAAGGAACGCGACATGCGGTCTCTCCGGCGTCTGTTAGTGTTCATGCGGCCCTATCGCCTGGCCGCAATCCTGTCGCTTCTGGCCTTGGCAGGGTCGGTGTCGGTCGAACTGATCATTCCCCGGCTCATCCAGAACATCATTGACCGCGGCGTGGTCGCCGGTGACCTGCACTATGTGATCCGTACCACGGTAGTCATGCTGAGCATCACCCTGTTCAGCGCCGGGCTGGCCCTGGTGAACAACGTCTTGTCCATACGTGCGGGCCAGTCGTTCGGCGCTGACCTGCGCCAGGCACTTTACAGCAAGATACAGTCGCTCTCCTTTGGCAACCTCGACCGGCTCGAGACCGGGCAGCTTTTGGTGCGCCTCACGAGCGACGTCAACCTGGTGCACGCCATCGTGCAGATGTTCCTGCGCATCCTCACCCGCGCGCCGCTCCTCATGATCGGCAGCATTGCCCTGATGGTCGCCACCTCGTGGCAGCTGGCCCTCGTGTTGCTGGTGACTTTTCCGCTGGTCAGCGGTCTCATCTGGTACTTTGGGGGCAAGGGCCGCCGCCTGTTCGACGAGGTCCAGAGGCGGCTGGACCGCATGAACACCGTCATGCAGGAGAACCTGGCCGGGGTGCGCGTGGTCAAGGCTTTTGTCCGTTCGGACTTTGAGGATCAGCGCTTCGAGGCGGCCAACCTGGCCCTGACGCAGCAGACCGCTCGCGTGATGAAGCTGTTTTCGGTGGTCATGCCCACGATGCAGTTCATCCTGAACCTCGGCATGGTTGCCGTGATCTGGATGGGCGGAGTTCGCGTGCTCGTTCACGGCATGACCGTGGGCCAGGTGGTGGCCTTTTCCAACTACCTGCAGTCGGCCTCCTTCCCCCTGATCATGCTGGGGAACATGGTGGCCCAGGTCGCCGCGGCGGAGGCATCCGCGCACCGCATCCTCGGCGTGCTGGATACAGCCAACGACGTTCAGGAGTCCGAGCAGGCCACCGCCAGACCGCTGGGCGGCAGGGTCGTGTTTGATCACGTGACCTTCTCTTACGATGGCGCCAATGCGGAGCCGGTTCTCAAGGACGTCAACCTCGTCGCCGAGCCGGGTGAGTCGGTGGCGATCCTCGGCGCAACCGGCGCGGGGAAATCCAGCCTGGTGGGACTGATCCCCCGGTTCTACGACGTTACCGAGGGGCGCATCCTCCTCGACGGCACGGACGTTCGCGACCTCGCGCTGGCCTCGCTGCGCACCCAAGTCGGCGTGGCGTTGCAGGAGGCGGTGCTCTTTAGCGGGACCGTACGCGACAATGTACGTTACGGCCGGCCCGAGGCCACCGACGAGGAAGTGGTCGCAGCGGCCAAGGCCGCCCAGATCGACGACTATATCACGAGCCTGTCTGCTGGCTACGACACGCTGATTGGGCAGCGCGGGGTGAATCTCTCCGGCGGGCAGAAGCAGCGCTTGGCCATTGCCAGAGCGCTCCTGGTGAACCCACGTATTCTGATCCTCGACGACAGCACCAGCGCAGTCGACGTCGAGACGGAAGCCAAGATCGAGGAAGCCCTGGCAGGACTGCCGACGCAGCACACCCGCTTTGTCATTGCGCAGCGCATCAGTACGGTGCTCAAGGCCGACAAGATCATCGTCCTGGACCGAGGGCGCGTCGCCGCGGTCGGCACGCACCGCGAGCTGATGGCCTCTAGCCCCATCTATCGAGAGATCTACGAGTCGCAGCTCGGGAACGGAGTGATAGCCAATGGCAGCAAGTAGAGGCAGCCAGACGGGCGCTGCAATGCAGGCGATGGGCATTGGCCGGCGCGGCCCCGGCCACATGATGAGCGCGCGGGGCGGGTTCGAGAAGCCCAAGGACTCGCGTGGCACGATGCGCAGGTTCGCCGGCTACCTGCGCCCGTACGTGCCGCAGTTGCTCGTGATCGTGGCGCTGGAGGTGCTGAACAGCGCCATGGCCATTGCGTCACCCTACCTCATGGGTCGCGCCGTCGATGCCTTCGCCCTGCCGGACGCCCGCCGGCAGCTCGCGCGACTGATGGGCCTCCTGGCGGGTGCCTTCGCGGGGGCCTGGCTGACGCAATCAGCGCAGAGCTACCTGATGGCCTCGATCGCCCAACAGGCCCTGCGCGTCATGCGCCACGACCTCTTTTCCCACCTGCAGACGCTCACCCTGCGCTACTTTGACCGGCACCCCCACGGCGACCTGATGAGCCGCCTGACCAACGACATGGATGCCATCAACCGCGTCCTGTCTCAAGGGGTCACGCAGCTAGTGACCAGCGCGCTGACCGTCGCCGGCATTCTGGTGATGATGGTCGTGGTGAACATCCGGCTGACCCTGGCCACCCTGACAGTGATCCCGCTGATGTTCGCGTGCACGATGATCATCGCCAGGTTCACGCGCATCCGCTTCCGCGCGCTGCAGATGCAGCTCGGGAACCTGAACGCGCAGATGGAAGAGACGGTGAGTGGCGCGCGCGTCGTGCAGGCCTTTGGGCAGCAGGAGGCGGCCATCGCCGAGTTCTCCAAGGCCAACACCGCTGTGCGCGATACCGGCATCTGGGCGCAGACGCTGGCCATGTCGGTGATGCCGACGATGAACGTGCTGAGCAGCGCCGGCCTGGCCGTCATCGCCGGGGTCGGCGCCTGGTTGGCCCTCCGCAACATGGCCACCATCGGGACCATCGTCTCCTTTATCGCCTATGCGCGCCGCTTCGTGCAACCCCTGCGGCAGCTATCGGACCTGTACAACTCGGTGCAGTCGGCCCTGGCCGGCGCCGAACGCGTCTTTGAGACGATCGACGAGGTGCCCGACCTGCAGGATGCCCCGGACGCCCTGCCCCTCGACGACATCCGCGGAGACGTGGTCTTTGACGACGTGTGCTTTGGCTACGACGAGGGGGTGCCCGTTCTGCGCAACGTCTCGTTCCACGCGCGCCCCGGTGAGACCGTGGCCCTGGTCGGCCCCACCGGCGCCGGCAAGACCACCATGGTGAACCTGCTCTCCCGCTTTTACGACATCGACAGCGGTTCCATCTGCGTCGACGGGCACGACATCCGCGCGGTGCAGAAAGACAGCCTGCGCCGACAGTTGGGCGTGGTTCTGCAGGACAACTTTCTCTTTGCCGACAGCGTCATGGAGAACATCCGCTACGGGCGGCTTGACGCCACCGATGAGGAAGTGATCGCCTCGGCCGTCCTGGCCAACGCCGACCAGTTCGTGCGGCGCCTGCCCGACGGTTACCACACGGAGCTCTCCGAGCGCGCCGCCAACATCAGCCAGGGGCAGCGCCAGCTGCTGGCCATCGCCCGCGCCGCCCTGGCCGACCCGCGCATCCTGATCCTCGACGAGGCCACCTCCAGCGTCGACACCCGCACAGAAGTGCAGATCCAGGAAGCGCTGCTCAAGCTGATGGAAGGGCGCACGAGCTTTGTGATCGCCCACCGCCTGAGCACCATCCGCAACGCCGACCAGGTGCTGGTGATCAACGATGGCCAGATCATCGAGCGCGGCACGCATGAGAGCCTGCTCGCTCAGCACGGCTTCTACCGTCACCTGTACTTTAGCCAGTTCAAGGGGCAGGAAGTGGAGATCGAGCCGGCGGTTGCGGCCGTGCAGCGGGCCCAAGACGCGTCATAGCGGAGAAAGGACGGGCGATGCCCTGGATCGTTGCGACCTGGAACGCCAACTCGATCCGTGCGCGCCTGGAACAGGCCATCGACTGGCTCCGCAGCGTCGGGCCGGACGTCCTGGCCATCCAGGAGACCAAGGTCCAGGACGAGGATTTCCCGTGGCAGGCCTTTCGAGAGGCGGGCTATCACATCGTCTACCGCGGGCAGAAGGCCCATGCCGGCGTGGCGCTGGTCAGCAGGGATGAGCCTGAGGAGGTCCGTTTCGGCCTGGACGACGGGGGCGAGCCCGACGAGGCGCGCCTGCTCCACGCCGTTATCAACGGCGTGGCCGTCCTGAACACGTACGTCCCCCAGGGGCGAGAGGTGGACTCGCCCCACTTTGCCTACAAGCTCGAGTGGCTGCGTCGCCTGCGGGACTATGTGGCTCGCCGGTACACCCCCGCCCAGCCGGTGCTGTGGCTTGGCGACATGAACGTGGCGCCGCTGCCAATCGACGTCTACGATCCCAAGCGCCTGGCGACGCACGTGGACTTTCACCCGTCGGCGCGCCAGGCCTTCCAGGAGGCTGTGGACTGGGGGTTTGAGGACGTCTTCCGGCGGCTGCATCCGGAGCGGGAGGGACAGTACACCTACTGGGACTATCGCCTCCCTAACGCGCTGCAGCGCAACCTCGGCTGGCGGATTGACCACATTCTAGCCACGCCACCGCTCGCCGGGCGCTGTGGGCGAGCCTGGATCGACGTGCAAGCCCGCGCTGCCGAGCGCCCCTCGGACCACACTTTCCTAGTGGCCGAGTTCGATCTTTAGGCCGCCCGGGGTCCCGCGGGGTACTCTTCCCTTGGTGACGAGGAAGGCCAGCT
>JAAZBY010000252.1 GCA_012513595.1 Chloroflexota bacterium | reverse complement strand
TCGATCGTAGCGGTGGGCAAGCCCTCGCACGGGGTGAGGGTCATCCCATAGGGGCCGAACTTGTCTGTGTCACGGCCGCTCTTGGTGCCGCAGACGCCCACCCAGGAGCGCATCGCCTCACTCGGGACGTTCACGGTAAAGACGCCCGACTCTTCGATGAACTCGTAGGTGTACCGGGAGGGCCGCACGAGCACCTGAAAGATCGGCTTGCCCCACATGACGCCCACCGAGGCCCAGCCGATGGCCATCACGTTGCTCTCACCGCTGCCCTTGGTGCTCAGCAGCAACAGGCCGGGGTTGGTCAGCTTGCTCAGGGTCTTGGTCAGCTGAAAGTCAAATGGTACTTTCTTGCGGTCCATACTGTTCTCCTAAGGCGTTGGCCGGCCCGTGAGACGTGGGCCGTAGACGTTGGTGGCGTGCTAGACGAGGCCGAGCTTGCTCCGCGAAAAGTCGAGCTCGCGCTGGGTGGCCGCCGGCTGCGAGAGGATCTCGCGGGAGATGCGGATGTCATCCTCCGCCTCGTAAGTGCTCAGCGTGCCGATGCAGACGATGTCGTTCGGCTTGATCGAGTTGTACACAAAGCTCAGCCCCGTGGTCGGCAGAACGCGCCCGGCCGCCAGGGGCTTGATGCACATGACCGGCTTGGGGGTGTCGTTGATCACCTTGGCGACCCAGTCCGTCTCCACCTGGCAGAGGAAACCGATCGGGTTGTAGATCTGGATGTAGGTGGCCACGTCGTACCCGGCCTGGTCGCAGACGCGCACCGTCTCGGGGCGGTGCGTCGAGAGGCCCGGGACCATGCCCAGCGCCCGGATGCGCTCGGTGACCCGCTCGATGCCGATGATGCGCTTCTCGTTGGCGACCAGATTGCCGTCCGTCCAGTGCTGATGGGGCATGCAGATCTCGGCACCGAGCTCGGCGGCCTGCTCGATATTGGGGAGCAGATCGTCGACGCCCTCGCCGCTGGGGGTGCAGGCCCAGATCATGTGGACGCCCGTCTCGGCCTCGACGCGGCGGATCGCGTCACGCAGCACCGGCGTCAGCGGGCCCATCACCGTGTTGATCCCCTCGCGCGCAAAGACGTTCATCACCTCGACGATGCGGTCGAGGTCCATGTACTCCTTGATCCAGTGGCTCTTGGCGGCGGAAAAGTGCGAGTAGCCCAGGAACCAGTTGGTGCCGACCATCAGGCGAGAGACGCTCAGATGCTCGATCGACGTCATCGGGAAGTTCATCGTCGCTTGACCTCACTCGTGTGCGCAGGCGGAGGCGTGCCAAACGGTGCTCAGTGTATGGGCCGGGCAGCGGCGCGTCAAGTGTCGCGGCCTCCTCACGGTCTGAGGCCTGGCTTCAGGTAGGCGGCCTCAACCTTGTGCAGCGCCGCGGCGACGTCGTCCACCTCCTGCATGGTGCACCCCTCATGGAGGCGCAACACCATGTGCCGGTCGATGGCCAGGCGCGCGTCGGGCAGGGTCCCCTGGTAGGTGATCTCTCGCCCGTACAGCGGACAGGTCCACGGGCACTGCGACGCGCCATACGTGGCCCGCTGGCGGATCCAGTCGGCCTCGGCAACGATGTGGTCGTAGGCCGCGTCACAGGGGATCCCCTCGGCCGCCAGAGCGCGGGCCAGGTCGGCCTTGCCCACGGCCAACGCCTCGGCATCGACGCGCAGAAGGATGAACCAGTAGGACGGGACGGCCCCGTCGATCACCTTGCCAAGGCGCAGGGCGTGCAGGTCGCCGATGCGTTCGCCCAGCGCTGCCACCAGTGCCCGCCGGCGCTCCAGTACCCCGTGCAGCTTGCCGAGTTGCACGCGGCCGATGGTGGCCTGGAGCTCGGTCATGCGGTAGTTGAGGCCCAGGAACAGGTTGCTCGTCGCCGTGGAGCCGAACGGCTTGCCGCGGTCAGCAAAGCGCTTGGCCTGCCAGCAGAGCCCCTCATCGTTGGTGATGACCATACCTCCCTGGCCGCCCGAGGTGTGGTGCTTGCCGCCCATCAGGCTGAACGCAGCCAGGTCACCCGTGGTGCCCACCAGGCGCCCTTTGTAGAGGGCGCCGTGCGCCTGGCTGCAGTCTTCGATGACGGCCAGGCCGTGGGCGCGGGCGACGGCTAGGATGGGGTCCATGTCGGCCGGCTGCCCCGCCAGGTGGGTGACGATGATGGCGCGCGTCCGATCGCTGATGCGCTCGGCGATCGAGCGGGCTGAGATGTTCATCGTCTCTGGGTCGGCGTCAGCAAACACGGGGATGCAGTTGTTCCACAGGATCGGCGCCACCCCGCCCGGGTCGGTGATGGGCGAGGAGATGACCTCCTGGGCGATGTCGAGCCGCAGCGCCGACAGCGCGGTGTGCACCGCGGCCGTGCCCGAGGAAACCGCCGTTGCGTAGCCGACGCCGTGATAGGCGGCGAACTCGCGCTCGTAAGCGTCGACGTGCTCGCCGCCGTAGCGGTCCAGCCCGCCGCCGGTGGCCCGTTCCTTCTCCAGGAGGGCGTGGACGGCGTCGATCTCCTCGGCGCCGATGACGATGCGCGGCGGGAAGGGGGTCGCCCGCTCGGGCGTGCCGCCCTCGATGGCAAGACCGGGCATATGCACCTCCTCACCGGCCGGCCGGCTACCGTGACCCAGGTGGTCCTTCTATAGCGCGCGGATCATCTGCGCGGCGCGCTCCATGCCCAGGCGAGGGCTAGTGAGGACGGGCAGCCCCCAACCCTCGAGATCGGGCTGCAGGACGGCCATGGAGCCCTGCGCGAGGACGACGACGTCGGCGGTCTGCCGGCAGGGGGCCAGGGCGTCGAGCACCATGCGGTTGTGCCGGGCCTGGTCGCCGCCCTTTAGAGCGTCAAAGGCGCCCTCGGCAAGCACGCGGGTGATCTCCACCGACTTGCCGGCCGCGGCGGCGGTGCGCTCGATGAGCCGGCCGGTGGGGCCCAGCGTGGTGGGCAGGGTGGCCGCCACGGCGATGCGCGGGCCGAGGCGCACGGCCTCCTCGGCCATCGGCTCGTCGATCTTGAGGATCGGGACGCGCACCAGCGGTCGGGCCACGTCGATGGCCTCGCTCACCGATGAGCACTGGCTGAGGATCAGGTA
>JAAZBY010000251.1 GCA_012513595.1 Chloroflexota bacterium | reverse complement strand
TGTTGTCGTAGCGGATGGCGCCATAGATCGGTCCGCCGGGCGTGCGGCCGTGGTAGCCGATGTGCTCGCCATCGATCATCCAGTACTCGTGGCCGACCGTCTCACCGGGTTGCTGCGGCCGGATGGCCCAGGCCTTGCGGCTGTTGATGTTCAGGCCCCAGATACGATGATCGACGAGGTTCCAGGGGCCCTCGTGGCAGAACGTGATCGTGTCGGCCAACGCCGGAGAGGCGTTCACGTGCCCAAGAAAGTAGTTCTCCTCGTGGATCACCTCAGTGCCGCTGCCATCGGTGGCAATCCTGAGGATCATGGAGTGCGGGCGCGCCTCCCAGATCTCGCGAAAGCCCACGTAGCCGTGCAGTAGGTCGACGAGGAAGCGGTCGGAAAGGTCCTGCACGTGGTAGGTCACGACGTACTTGCCGTCGGCGGTGACGTTGGTGCCCCCATAGACGTAGCCGTGCGGGCGTTCATGGATGGTGCGCAGGTCGAGCGTCTCCAGGTCGAGGGCCAAAAGGCTGTCTCCCAGGTAAAAGTAGAGCTCGTCCTTCAGGGGGTTCATCGAGTGCTTGTTGCCCATCTCCCCGTCGGCCGGGTCGAGATCTGTGAGCTGGGTGATCTCTCCCGACGCCAGGTCGATGCCGAACAGGTTGGTGCGGTTCTCGCGCTGCGAGAGGAAGGCAAGCTTCTTGCCGCCGGCATACCAGCCCGGCTCGGTAAAGTAGAAAGCCCGGCTGTGGCAGTAATGGTCGGTCAACTGCAGGATGCGCGCACCGCTCACGGGGTCCCGGTGCTCGGACCATTCGGGAGCCCACACGCTCCCCACACCTCGCGTCGCCATGGTCTGTTGGGTCCTCTCTCGGTGGCCCGCCAGGCGCCGTGCGCCTGGGCGGGATATCGGCCTAGACTAGATGCTCGCCCTGTCCGGCAGGGCGTCCCAGGCGGGGATGTCTGCCAGGTAGACCTGGCAGTAGCCCTGCGGGTCGGCGGAGTACAGGACCTGCGCGGCATAGGGGCTCATCGTCGGGTGGACGTGGATATGCCCGACGTGCATCGAGCCGCGATGCCAGGCCAGCACCTTGGGACCCTGGAACTGCCCGTCCCGCAGGCGCCAGAGGAGCAGGTAGGGGTCCGTGCGGGTCCCGTCACCCACGATGGTGTCCAGGCTCAGGCTGTGGAAATGCGTGGAGCCGTAGGTGAACGGTGCCTCCACCCGCTCGGTGTTGTCATAGCGGACCGAGCCGTAGAAGGCGCCCCCGGCGGTGCGCCCGTGGTAGCCGACATGCACCCCGTCGCCCATCCAATACTCGTGGCCGACCGCCTCGCCCTTCTCAGTGGGGCGAATCTTCCACGACTTGCCAGTGGCCAGGTCCAAGCCCCAGATGCGATTGTCGACGAGGTTCCAAGGCCCCTCGTGGCAGAAGGTCAGCACGTTGGGGAGCCGCGTGGAGGGGTTCACGTGGCCAAGGTAATAGTCCTCCTCGTAGACGACCTGGTGCCCGCTGCCATCGGTGGCCACCCGCACGATCATCCCGTGCGGGCGCTGCTCCCAGACCATCTTCTGAAAGCCCCCCGAGTTGCCCCCCTTACGCCCGATCACATAGTCGCGAAAGCCCGGGTCGTCAATGCGGTCCGACAGGTCCTTCACGTGATAGGTCAGGACGTACTTGCCGTCGGCGGTGACGTTGGCGGCCCCGCGGACGTACCCCTCCGGGCGCTGGTAGACCGTACGCTCCTCGAGGGTGTCGAGGTCCAGGATGACCATGCGGCCGCCCTGGTAGTAGATCACCTGGCGCCCCACGGCGTTCACGGCCACCTTGGCCTCCAGGTCACCAGCGGACGGGTCGATATCGGTCAGCTGCAGGATCTCGCCCGACTCGAGGTCGATGCTAAAGAGGTTGTGGGCGTTTTCCCGCTCAGAGACGAACACCAGGCGACGGCCGTCGTCGTACCAGCCGGGCTCCGTAAAGTAGAGGTGGTAGTTGTGGCAGAAATAGTTGGTGAGCTGGCGGATAGTTGCCCCGCTGACGGGATCTTTTAGGACCCTCCACTCCGGGGCCCACACGCTGCCTTTGCCTCTGGTGGCCATCATACATCCTCCTTGGTCGTGCGGCGGGCTGCCCGCCAGCGGCGGTCCGCTGGCGGGCGGGTTGGAACCGGTATCCTGAGAGCGCTGCTAGAGACTAGTGCGATCCGGCAGCGCGTCCCACTCGGGGACGTCGACGAGGAACACCTGCCCGTAGCCCTGCGGGTCGGCGGTGTAGAGCACCTGCGACCCGTCCGGCGTGAAGCGCGGGTGGATGTGGAGGTAGCCGGTCTGCAGCGAGCCGCGGTGCCAGGCAAGCACCTTGGGGCCCTGATACTGGCCATCGCGGAGCCGCCAGAGAAGGAGGTACGGGTCGGTGCGGCTGCCGTCACCGACGATGGAGTCGAGCCCCAGGCTGTGAAAGTGGGTGGAGCCGTAAGTGAAGGGTACCTCGATCTGCCCGGTGTTGTCGTAACGGATCGATCCAAAGACCGGGCCGTTGGGCATCCGTCCGTGGTAGCCGAGGTGCTCGCCATCGGCCATCCAGTACTCGTGGCCGACGGCCTCTCCCTTGGCCGTGGGGCGAATGGCCCACACCTTGTTGGTGCTCAGGTCCAGGCCCCAGATGCGGTTGTCCACCAGGTGCCAGGGGCCCTCGTGGCAGAAGGTCATGATGTTGGGCAGCGTGGGCGAGGTGTTCACGTGCCCCATAAAGTGGTTCTCCTGGTAGGCCACCTCGGCACCGCTGCCGTCGGTGGCCACTTTGATGATCATCGAGAGGGGGTGCGACTCAAAGATGCGCTGGCGCACGTCGGAGACGGCAGGTCCCTTGCGCCCCTGCATATAGTCGACCCAGCGCTGATAGTCGTCGCCGATCTCGTCGCGCCAGCGGACGGTGGGGTCCTCGACGTGGTAGGTGACCACATAGCGCCCGTCGGCCGTGGCGTTGGTGGCCCCCTGGAAAAAGCCCTGCGGGCGCTGGTGCAGGGCGCGTTCCTCGAGGGATTGCAGGTCGATGGCCATCAGGGTGTCGTCGACATAGTAGTAGGCCTCGTCGCGCACCGGGTTCACGCTGACCTTGCGCCCGAAGGTGTGCACGCGGCGGTCCAGCTCGGTCAGCTGGGTGATCTCGCCGCTGGTCAGGTCGATGCCATAGAGGTTGGTGTTGTTGCCCCGATCCGAGGTGAAAAGGAGCCGGCGGTTGCTGTCATACCAGCCCGACTCGGTAAAGTAGGCGTGGTTCGAGTGGGCGAAATAGCTGGTGAGCTGCGTGACCTTGGCACCGCTCACCGGATCCGTAAACGTTTTCCATTCCGACGGCCAGACGCTTCCCTTGCCCTGCGTGCCCATGTGTGTTCCCCCTAGAATCTGAAACCGATATCGTTACTGCGCTCGCACCGTGCGCGACGGAGCCCCTCGCTCCCCCGCTTGCTTCCTGGCTACTCCCACACAAAGCTATAGACCTGGCTGTCGGCGCTCAGGACCTGCGGTTCCGACATCTCGGTCGGGCGGCGCACTACGGTGACCTTCCACCAGAAGGTGTTGCTGGTGCCTGCCTTGGGGTACAGCCCCCTCGGCACCCGCCACGACGTGGTCCTGGTCCACAGGGTGACGTCCTCGCCACCGCTCCCCGCAGTCCAGATGTGCAGCTGGTACCATTCCGTCTCGCCCAGGATGCCCGCGGACGTCCAGCTGAGCAGGATGGGGCTATCGGCGCCACTGACCTCGGTGCCGCTGATCGGCCCCAGCAGGTAGGGACGCGCGTACTCGTAGCGCCGCGGAGCAGCGGTCGCCATCGGCCTGGGCGTCGCGGTGGCCGAGCCGATGCTCGGCAGGCTCTCCATCAGGGCCTGCGACGCCTGCGTGGGCGTAGGGCTGGGGGCAGGTGTGGCCGTCGGTTCGGCCACCGTGCCGGGGATGACCAACACCTGCCCGATGCGCAGCACGCTGTTCTCCTTGATGTTGTTCGCCGCGGCCAGTTCCGCCGTGGTCACGCCGTAACGGATAGCGATCCTGCCTAGCAGGTCGCCCTCTTGGAC
>JAAZBY010000250.1 GCA_012513595.1 Chloroflexota bacterium | reverse complement strand
GTCGAATCGTCTCCCGTCCTGCAGGGCCTGCGGGACAAGTGCCGCGTGGCGCCCTATGGCATCGACGGCCGGCGCTTTGCGGCGGCGGACCCGGCGCGCGTGGCGGCGCTACGCGCGCGCTTTGGCGCGCCGCTCATCCTGTTTGTCGGCGTGCTGCGCTACTACAAGGGCCTGGACTATCTGCTGCGCGCCATGCCCGGCGTCCCGGGCCGTCTCCTCGTGGCGGGCGAGGGACCCATGGGCGAGCCGTGGCGGGCGCTGGCCCGGGACCTCGGGCTGCAGGAGCGGGTCGCCTTTCTCGGGCACGTCTCCGACGAGGATCTGCCCGCCCTGTACGGCGCGGCGGACCTGTTCGTGCTGCCGGCCAGCGAGCGCAGCGAGGCCTTTGGCCTGGTGCAGATGGAGGCCATGCACGCAGGGCTGCCCGTCGTCTGCACGGAACTCGGCACGGGCACCACGTACGTGAACCGCCACGGCGAGTCGGGCCTGGTGGTGCCCCCGCGCAACGCCGAGGCCCTGGCCAAGGCGATCCGCATCCTCTTGCGCGATGAGCCCCTGCGCCGGCGCCTGGGCGAGGGCGCCCGCCGCCGGGCCGCCGGGTTCAGCGTCGACCGCATGCTCAGCGCCATCCGCGGCGCATACCACGAGGCGCTGGCCGAGCGAGCGGAGGGCACGGGATGAGGCGAACCCCGTTGTCCTTCTGTCCGTTTGCCGTCCTTGCCGTTTGGGTTCCGCGGCGGGCTGTTGTATCATCGTCTGGGAATCGCCACACCGGCCCAGGTACCATCGGAGCAGGCAACGCGACATGAGAACCCGGACCAGCGCCATCTGTGAGTCGTTCATTGAAGCCGGCTGGCTCTTGGCGCTCGTCGTCGTTCCCCTGTATTTCAACGTCTATTCCAGCCGCGTCTTTGAGCCGGACAAGATCGTCATCCTGCGCTCGCTGGCCACGCTGATGGCCGTAGCCGGCCTGGTGCGGTACGCCCACGAGCGGCTGCAGCGTCCGGCCGACGCATCCGACGGGCAGCCGGGCCCGGCGTTCGGCTGGCGGAGCCCAGCAGTCGGCTGGCGAAGCCCGCTCGTCCTCCCCGCGCTGGCTCTGGCGGCCGTCTATGTCTTGGCTACGGCGCTCTCGGTGGTGCCGCGGGTCAGCCTGTGGGGATCCTACCAGCGCCTGCAGGGCACCTACACGACGTTTGCGTACCTCGTCATCTTTGGCCTCCTGCTGGTGCACCTGCGCCGCCGCGAGCAACTCGAACGGCTGCTCATGGCGCTCGTCCTCGCCAGCCTGCCCGTCTCCCTCTATGGCCTCCTACAGCACTACCGGTTGGACCCCCTGCCCTGGGGCGGCGACACGACGTTCCGCGTGGCCTCCACCATGGGCAACCCGATCTTTGTGGCCGCCTACCTCATCATGGTGGTGCCGCTCACCATCGCGCGGCTGGCGCAGCAGATCGCGCGAGCCGTGCAGGGCGCCGGAGCCCGCGAGCGCGCCCTGGTGGGCGCCGTGGTGGGGTTGGCGCTGGCTGCGCAGGTGTTCGCCTGGGCACTCCTAGGGCTCACCTGGGGAGTGCTGGTGGCCCTGGTTACCTCGGCGGCCCTGGCCGTGACGGCGGCGCTGCTGCGTCGACCGCCCGCCGCACTCCTGTACATCGCCGCGTACGTGCTGATCCTCGGCGCACAGGTTGTCTGCGTGTTCTTTACCCAGAGCCGGGG
>JAAZBY010000249.1 GCA_012513595.1 Chloroflexota bacterium | reverse complement strand
TCATCGGCGACTGTAAGGGAGGATCATGAAGGCTGTCCTGAATGGGCCCATCTACACGCCCACCCGCATCATCGCCCGCGGTGGTGCCGTCCTCGTGGAGGGCGGGCGCATCGTTGACGTGGGGACCCTCGATCGTCTGGGCCTCCCGGCCGAGGTAGAGCGCATTGACGCGCACGGAGGGCTCATCTGCCCCGGCTACGTCGATATCCATGTCCATGGCGGGGATGGCGCCGATAGCACCGATGGGACCGTCGACGCGGTGCGCGCCGTGGGCCGGCGGCTGGCGCGGGTTGGCACCACGAGTTACCTGCCCACCACGGCCAGCGCCCCGTTCCCCGAGCTGTGGCGTGCCTTTGACGCCATCGGCGAGGTGATGGCGGCGCCAGGCCCTGGCGAGGCGCATGCCCTCGGCATCCACATGGAGGGGCCGCTGTTCAGCCTGGAGCAGGCCGGGGCGCACAACCGCGATCTCTTGCGCATGCCCACGCCGGCGGAGCGCGAGAGGCTGCTCGGGTACAGCGACCGGCTGGCGCGCGTGACGTTGGCCCCCGAACGCGAGGGCGCCATGGACCTGATCCGTGACCTGAGCGCGCGCGGCGTGCTCGTCTGCGGTGGGCACTCGGACGCCCTCTATGCCCAGGTGTGTGAGGCGATGCAGGCGGGTCTGCGCCATATCACCCACCTGTGGAGCAGCATGTCGATGCTGCGGCGCATCGGCCCCAAGCGGTACTCTGGGATGCTCGAGGCGGCCCTGGTGGAGGACGGCCTGACCGCCGAGATCATCGCCGACGGGTATCACCTGCCCAGCAGCCTGATGAAGATGGCCTACCGGATGAAGGGGGCCGAGCGGCTCGCCCTGGTGAGCGATGCCATGCGCGCCTCGGGCCTGGGGCCCGGCGTCTATGACCTGGCCGGGATCCAGGCCATCGTCGAAGAGGGGTCGGGCGTGGCCGTCACCGAAGATCGCGCCGCCTTTGCCGGGTCGATCAGCACGGTGGCCCTGTGCGTACAGCAGGTCGTGCAGGTGGTTGGCTTCCCCCTGGTGGACGCGCTGCGCATGGCCACCGAGACCCCTGCCCGCATCATCGGGGCCCAGCAGCGCGTGGGCCGGCTGGCCCCTGGGTTGGCCGCGGACCTTGTGGTGCTCGATCCGACGACGCTGCTGCCCAGGGCTGTGATGCTGGGCGGCGAGCTGCTCGCCCAGGACGCCGCCTGAGCATGAGACGGCACTAGGGGCTGCCCGATGGGACTGTCCTACCGCCTGGAGGACTATGCCGCCTACCGCGATGCGGTGGGCGCGGCGACCTATATCGACATCACCCGGCGGAGCGACCCCGCCCGGCGGCCGACGGCGTGGGACCACCTCCGCGAGGTGGTGGACGCCTATGGCGCCCCCTGGGTGGCCCAGCTGTGGACCAAGGACGTAGCCGGCGCCCTGGCACTGGGCGCTGGGCTGCTGGAGCGTCTGCGCGCCGAGGGAACCACCCTGACGGCCCAGGTGACCATTACCGGGTTGGCCGGCAGCGCCTGGGAACCGCTGACCCCGGGCGATACCGTCTCTCGCCTGCAGGACTTGGCCAGGGTTCTCGGCGGGCCAGAGCACATCACCTGGCGGTATGATCCGATTATCCCAACGGTGCACGATGACGAGACGTTTGCCCGGCTGGCGCGAGGGGTGGCTGCGCAGGGTGTTCGTCGCGGCGTGATCAACTTCCTGGCCGCGCCGGGGCGCTACCGACGGGTGGACCGTCGCCTCAACGAGTTGCTCCCTGGTTGGGGCGCCGGGATGCCCGGCTACGACGCCGACTGGACAGAACACACGGCGCGTGCGCTGGTCGATCGCGCTGCGGCCGAAGGGATCAGCCTGGGCTGCTGCGCCGAATCGTGCCGCCTGGCCGGAAAGGTCACCGGGCTGCGACGCGCTGCGTGCGGGGACTATGGCTGGTTTGCGGCGCTCTCCGGACGGTACCCGTCGGTGACGGCCCGGCGGGGCAGCCGGCCGGGCTGTGGCTGCGTACGGTATTTTGATGTGGGGAACTATGGTGGGTGGGCCTCCTGCCACCGCTGCGCCTACTGCTACGCCGGATGAGGGGGGCACCCCGCGCCAAGTTGGTCACCGCGGGCAGACTCGATATAATCTGACGTTTGGAGCCGCGTGTTGGTGGTAGTCCGTGCCGTGCGGCACGGTTGCGTCATGAAAGCCAGGAGGCGTGTATGCTACGGCCCTCCCAGACCTTTCAGGTTGTACCTGCCCTTCCCCCACGGCTCGCTCCGCTCCGCGAGCTGGCCTACAACCTGTGGTGGAGCTGGAACCTCGACGCCGTTGACCTTTTTATGCGGTTGGATCGGGATCTTTGGGAGCAGACCTTCCACAACCCAGTGCGCATGCTGGGAAGCATCCGTCAGGAACGCCTGACCGAGGCGGCCAACGACGACGGCCTCGTCTCTCACCTCACGCGCGTATACCAGGCCTTCAGCCGCTACATGAGCAACGAGGATACCTGGTATCGGCGCCAGACCAATGGCGAGGTGAAGGAAGCCAAGTTCGCCTACTTTTCCGCAGAGTACGGCATTACGGAATGCATGCAGACCTATTCCGGCGGGCTGGGCGTGCTGGCCGGTGACCATCTCAAGTCGGCCAGTGACCTGGGGCTGCCCCTGGTAGCGGTGGGCCTCTTGTATCAAGAGGGATACTTTCGGCAGTACCTGAACGCCGACGGCTGGCAGCAAGAGTCCTACCCGAACAACGATTTCTACACCCTGCCCGTCAGCCTGGTGAACGGTGCAGACGGCCAGCCGCTGATCGTCGCGGTCGAGTACCCCGGGCGCCAGGTGCAGGCGCAGGTGTGGCGGGCGCAGGTGGGGCGCGTATCGCTGTACCTGCTGAACACCAACATCCCCTCCAACGCGCCCGATGACCGCACCATTACGGCCAAACTCTACGGCGGGTACGAGGATATGCGCATCCGCCAGGAGATGATGCTGGGCATCGGCGGGATGCGCGCGCTGCGGGCGCTGGGCATCGTCCCGACCGTCTGCCACATGAACGAGGGGCACTCGTCGTTCCTCGGCCTGGAGCGCATCCGCAACCTGATGCAAGAGCAGGGCGTGCCCTTCCAGGTGGCGCTGCACGTCACCTCGGCGGGCAACGTCTTTACCACGCACACCTCGGTACCGGCGGGGATCGACCTGTTCCCGATCCACCTGATGGACCAGTACCTGACCGATCACTATAAGCAACTGGGCATCAGCCGGGAAGAGTTCCTCTACCTGGGGCAGCGCGACAGTGCCCAGGGGGCCAGCTTTTCCATGGCCCACCTGGCCCTGCGCCTGGCCGACCACGTGAACGGCGTGAGCGTCGCGCACGGCGGGGTGGCCCGCGAGATGTGGCGGGACCTCTGGCCGCGGGTGCCGACCGAGGAGGTCCCGATCACCTCGGTGACCAACGGGGTGCACGCGCGGTCGATCATCTCCCGCGACATGGCCGGGCTCTACCTGCGCTACCTGGGCCCCAACTGGGTGGAGCGCCCTTGGGACCACAGCGTCTGGCAGCAGGTGGACCGCATTCCTGACGAGGAACTCTGGCGGACCCATGAGCGGCGCCGCGAGAGGCTGGTGGCCATGGCCCGCAACCGGGCGCGCCGGTACCTGGAGCGCCGCGGGGGCATGCCCAAGGAGATCGCCGAGGCCCAGAGCGTCCTAGACCCCGAGGTGCTGACCATCGGCTTTGCCCGGCGCTTCGCCACCTACAAGCGGGCCACGCTCCTCTTTAGTGACCCGGAGCGGCTGGACAAGATCCTGAACGCCCCGGGGCGGCCGGTGCAGATCATCTTCTCGGGCAAGGCCCACCCGCATGACAACCCGGGCAAAGAGCTGATCCGCCAGATCGTCCACTATGCGCGGCAGCCCGAGTTCCAGCGCCGCATCATTTTCCTGGAGGACTATGACCTGTCTCTGGCGCGTTACCTCGTCCAGGGGGTGGACGTGTGGCTGAACACGCCGCGTCCCGGGCTGGAGGCCAGCGGCACCAGCGGCATGAAGGCGGCCATGAACGGGGCGCTCAACTGCAGCACCCTGGACGGCTGGTGGGTCGAGGGGTACTCTCCCCAGGTCGGCTGGTGCATCGGCCAGGGCGAACACTATGATGACCCGGACTATGGCGACGCCGTCGAGTCCCGCGCCTTGTACGACCTGCTGGAGCGCGACATCGTGCCCCTGTTCTACGACATCGGCTCGGACCGGTTGCCGCGCCGCTGGATCGCCAAGATGAAGGACTCGATCCGAGCAGTAGGCCCGCGGTTCAACAGCCACCGCATGGTCGAGGACTATTGCCACAACCTGTACTTCCCGGCGGCGCGCCATTTCATGCGGCTGAGTGCGGCGGGTTCTGAAGAGGGGCGGCGCCTGTCGGAGTGGTACGACCACGTGCGGGCCAACTGGGAGGGCGTGCGCATCCTTTCCACCGCCTCTTCCGCGGGAGATAGCCTGCCGGTGACGGCTGAGGTCCAGGTGACGGCCCAGGTCGCGCTCGGCGCGCTCACGCCTGAGGACCTGGCCGTCCAGGTGTACCATGGCACGGTGGGGGCCGACGGGGCCCTGCAGGAATGTGAGGTCGTGCCGATGGAGGCCGAGGGGAGCGGTGACGGGGCGGCCATGGCCTTCACGGGTAGCATTCGCTCGCAGCGGAGCGGGCTGCACGGCTACACGGTCCGCATCTCGCCACGGCACCCGGACCTGAGCGAGTCGCACGTGGCGGAACTGGCCATCTGGTCGAGCTAAGCCGCAAACAAACCAATACTCGCTCTCCGAGTCTCGTGGCCTAAGGGGCGGCGCCTGGCCGGCCGATGGCGCGAGACCGATAGGGTACGGGGGGAAACGCCCGTGCCTCCCGTGCTTGGAAAGGAGAGACGCGCCTCTGGCCGTTACCACGAGCCAGCGTCTGGCCTTTGCAGCGCTGGCCTTTGTTTTTTGGCGGGCGGACGCCAACCTGGGCGTCTCTGTATTGTTTGTTACCAGAGAATATCACAACAGGAGGTCGTGGTGGCATTGAGGTCTGCGCTGAAACGGGACTATTACTTTACCACGCGAGACCTGCTGCTCATGGCGGTCCTGGCCGGCCTGGGGGGAGTGGCAAGCACGGCCATCAATGCCCTGGGAGACGCCGTGCAGGCCGTCCTCGGCTTTGCCGGGACGACGCAGTGGGCGGCGGGGTTGCACGTCACCCTGCTGGTGTTGGTCGTAGGGCTGACGCGCAAAAGCGGCGCTGCCACCGTGGCCGGCCTCCTCAAGGGCGCTGTGGAGGTGCTCTCGGGCAATACGCATGGCATTATCGTGCTGCTGGTGGACGTGGCCGCGGGGCTGCTGATTGACCTGGTGTTCCTCCTGGTGCGCCGCAAAGATGCGCTCTGGACCTACCTGTTGGCGGGCGCCCTGGCTGCGGCCAGCAACGTAGTCATCTTTCAGCTGTTCGTCAGCGCCCCGGAGGACGTCCTTGTCTTTGTCTGGGGCATCAGCGCCCTGGCCGCTGTCTCTGGCGCAGTGCTGGGTGGGCTTCTGGCGCACACGCTGCTGGGGGTGTTGCGGCGGAACGGCCTGGCCCCGGCGGGGCCAGTGGTCACCATGGGGCGCTGGCGCCAACCGGCCTTTCTGGCGTTCTTTTTCCTGGCAGTGGTGGCGGGGGGCATCTACCTGCGCGGAGCGCTGGCCGGGCCGCCGGCTGTGCTGGTGACGGGAAGCGTGGCTGCTCCGTACGAATACTCGGCAGAAACGCCGGGCCTCGCTTCTCTGGACCTGATGCTGTCGTTACAGGGGATGACGCGGCGCGCCAGCGGGCCGCTGCTGCGCGACGTCCTGGCCCTGGCCCAGCCCGACGCCCACTATGGCGCGGTGCTCGTCACGGCGACGGATGGCTACTCCTTCTTCATCGGGAGAGACGAGGTGGAGCAGAACACCGAACTCTTGCTGGCCGGGCGGGGCGAGGGCCGCGAGATGAGTTTCGAGATCGCCGGGGCCCGCAACTCCAAGGCCTGGGTGCGTAACGTGAGCGAGCTCCGCGTGGTGGCCATGGCCCTCGTCGAGGTGGAGGGCCAGGTGGCACGCCCCTTCCCCTACAACCCCGAGGAATGGCAGTTCGAGATGGACAACGCCACGCTCGACCTCGGGACTGGGCCGGCCAAGTACCAGGGCGTGGTCTTGGCGGACCTCCTGGCGCGCTGGGAGCCGTCTGCGGCGGCTGCCGAGGTAGCCGTGCGGGCCCGCAATGGCGAAACGGCGGCCCTGCCCCTTGCGGAGGTGCTGGCGGACCGGTCCCTGCGCATCTGGACGGTATCGACCCCGGAGGGGATGCGCTTCGCCGTGGCCTACGAGGACGGGCGCGTCGTGGCCCGCGACGTCGTGGCCCTGGAGGTCCGCTGACGGTGCCGGCGAACGGGATGATCGCCCTCGACGACCTGCGCTTCACCTACCATGGCGCCTTTGCGCCGGCGCTGTGTGGCGCCACCCTGCGCGTGGCCGAGGGGGAGTTCGTCGTGGTCGCGGGGCCTAGCGGGTGCGGCAAGTCCACCCTGGCGCTGGGCGTGGGGGGCTACCTGCACCACGGTCAGCGGGGCATCGCGTCGGGCGGGGTGCGGGTGGGCGGGCAGGAGGTCGGCGCGCGCCCCCTGTACGAGGTGGCCGACCTGGTCGGCCTGGTGCAGCAGAACGCCGAGGACCAGTTCTGCACCCTGCGCGTGGAGGACGAGATCGCTTTTGGGCTGGAGAACCGCCTCCTGCCGCCGGATGAGATCGCGGAGCGCCTGGTTGCCGCGCTGGACCTCTGCGGGGTGGGCCACCTGCGCGGGCGTGCTCTGGCGACGCTGTCAGGTGGGGAAGGGCAACGCGTCGCCATCGCGGCCATGCTGGCCTCGCGGCCGCGGGTGCTCCTGTTCGACGAGCCCACCTCCAACCTGGACCCGACGGCCACGGCCGGCATCTTTGCCGTGCTGGACCGTCTGCGCCGCGAGACCGGGCTGACCATCATGGTGGCGGAGCACAAGCTCGGCTACCTGCGGCCCTTTGGGCCGCGCCTGGTGCGCATGGAGGGGGGCGCCATCGTGCGAGAGAACGACGTGATCCCGCCGCCGCGCCCGCTCCCCGCACCGCGCAGCGCGGCCGGGCACGGCCTCCTGGTGGAGGCGCAGGCGCTGACGTTTCGCCATGGCGACCGCGCCATCCTGCGCGACGTCGACCTGGCGCTGGCCGGGGGGCAGCTCGTGGCCCTCATGGGCGATAACGGCAGCGGCAAGACCACGCTGCTCCGCTGCCTGATGGGCTTGCTGCGCCCGCAGGCGGGCCGGGTCACCGTGGCCGGGCGGGAGGTCGCCAGCGTGCCGCTATCCGGGCTGGCCCGCGAGGTGGGCTACGTTTTTCAGAACCCGGACCATCAGCTGCTGGCCCCGACCGTCCATGAGGAGGCCACCTTCCTGGCCCGCAACCTGGGCCTTGAGGCCAAGGTGGCCCCCCTGGCCGAGGCCGACCTTCGCGATGCGGACCTCTGGGAACGACGGGGCGACCATCCCTTCCGATTGAGCTACGGGCAGAAGC
>JAAZBY010000248.1 GCA_012513595.1 Chloroflexota bacterium | reverse complement strand
GAAAACGCGCGGAAGACCGCGAAAACGCGCGGAAGACCCCGGGGGTCGTGACGGAGTCGGCCGCCAGCACGCTCCGCAAGCCGGCTCTAGCCGGCGTTCCTTGTAGGGCGGGGTCTTGCCTGCCCCCCGAACGGGGGGAGCCCGGCCCGGGCGGATGCGGCGCGCTTGTTTTCAGAGAAGTGCGGCGCCCCAGGGCGCCCCTCTTGGGGGGCGGCTTGCCGCCGGCGGGCGGGTCGCCGATAATGCCGGCAGCAAACGCCCTGCTGCCCGGTGGCCCCCGCCCGCTCCCCCCAACACCCCGCGCCTGCGGGCCGGGCCGGGCACTTTTCCTGAGCAAAGGAGGACCATGATGGGTTACGACCCAGCCGCGAACCGCTACGCCAGCAGCAAGTACCGCCGCTGCGGATCCAGCGGGCTGCGCCTGCCCGCCATCTCGCTCGGCCTGTGGCACAACTTTGGCGGCGTCGACGTCTACGAGAACGCCCGCGCCCTGGCCCGCCGCGCCTTTGACCTGGGCATCACCCACTTTGACCTGGCCAACAACTATGGCCCCCCGCCCGGCTCGGCCGAGCAGACCTTTGGCCGCATCCTGGCCCAGGACCTGCGCCCCTACCGCGATGAGCTGGTCATCTCGACCAAGGCGGGCTTCCTGATGTGGCCGGGGCCCTATGGCGAGTGGGGCTCGCGCAAGAGCCTTATCGCCAGCCTGGATCAGTCGCTCCAGCGCCTGGGCCTGGACTATGTGGACATCTATTACCACCACCGCCCGGACCCCGACACCCCGCTGGAAGAGACGATGATGGCGCTGGACCACGTCGTGCGGCAGGGCAAGGCGCTGTACGCCGGCATCTCCAACTATGCGCCCGACCAGACGGCCGCGGCGATCGACATCCTCGCCGACCTGGGCACGCCGCTCCTGATCCACCAGGTGTCGTACTCGATGTTCCGGCGCGCGCCCGAGGAGGGCCTCTTGGCCGTGCTCGGGCAGGAGGCGGTCGGCTGCATCTGCTTCTCTCCCCTGGCGCAGGGGCTGCTGACGGACAAGTACCTCGAGGGGATCCCGGCGGGCTCGCGGGCGGCCAAGGGGACGGGCTTCCTGAAGCCGGCCCAGGTCACCGATGAGCGGGTGGGCAAGGCGCGCAAACTGAACGAGATCGCCCGGCAGCGCGGGCAGACGCTGGCGCAGATGGCGCTGGCCTGGGTGCTGCGGGGGCCGGTGGTGACCTCGGCGTTGGTGGGGGCCAGCCGCGTGGAGCAGCTGGACGACAACGTCGCCGCGCTGGATAACGCCGCCTTTTCCGCCGAGGAGCTCGCGGCGATCGACGCGGTGCTGGCCGCGACCGACGCGGTGCTGGCCTAGCCGGCATCGCGACAGCCGGGGTCCGGGGGCCGGGCCGTCCGCGGCCCCCGGACCCCGGGGCTCTATCGGCGGCCGACCGCTCTGCGGCGGCCGGGGGGCGTGCGAAGCCCGGCCTCAGTAGGAGATCAGCGGGGCGGCGTGGAGGTACTCGCTGTCGGTGATCTGCCGGAGCATGAACTCGGCCACGTCCCCGCGGGCGATCGAGTGCCCCGAGCCGACCTTCAGGTAGCCCGTCAGGTAGAACGAGGTGCGCGGCCCGTCGGTGAGGCGCGGGGCCCGCACGATGGTCCAGTCGAGCGCGCTGGCGCGCAGCACCGCCGCGGCGGCCTCGGCATCGTCGAGCGCGCTGCCGGGGGCCAGGCGGCGCAGCGTCAGGCCAACGCTGCGCGAGAGGGTCACCTCATCGTGCGGGTCGCTGAGGGCGGCGCTCATCAGCACCACCAGCCGGCGGACGCCGTGATGCTCCATGGCGGCGACGAGGTTCTGCATCCCCACGGTCAGCAGGTTGCGCGGCGCCCCCTGGGTGGGGCCCACGGCGCTGAGCACCGCGTCGATGCCGGCGGCGACGATCTCGTCCATCCGCTCGGCATCGCGGACGTCCCCCTTGACCACGGCAAGCCGCTCGTGCTTGACCCAGATAGAGGCCGGGTCGCGCGCGACGGCGGTGACGGCGTGCCCCGCGGCCAGGGCCTGCTCGATGAGGTGGCTGCCCGTCCCGCCGGAGGCGCCCAGCACCAGTAGCCGCAGCGGCCGGCGGGCCTTGAGCCGGGCGGGCGGTTCCTCGGGGGCCTGGGCGTGGGCGGGGCCGTCGTCGGCGCGCAGGACGGCGGGGCCGGGTGGCGCGGCGGGCGCGGCGGCCCGTTCGGGCGGCCCGGGGTTGGCCCCGGCCACTGCGGGAGCCACGGCCGGGGCGGAGGCCGGCGTCCCCTCGAGCGGGCGCACGGCGGCCGGGGCGGGCGGCTCCACGGCGAGGGGCACTTCGGCCGGGGCGTACGCGGCGGCGGGCGCCGGGCGGGGCTCGGCATAGGAGCGCCGCCCGAGGAAGAGGTCGAGGTCCTCGGCGACCTCCTCGAGCGGCTGCGTGGTGCGGCGGACGCGGCAGAGCAGCAGGGCGCCCTCGATGGCCGCCAGGACGAACCCCGCAACCCCCTCGGCCGAGGCGGCGGCGAAGCCAAAGCGAGAGAGCGCGTCGCGATAGGCGTCCTGCCAGAGGCGGTAGACCTCCCGGCAGACGGCGTTCAGTTCCGGGCTGGTGGCCGAGGTTTCCAGGGCGATGGCCGCGATGGAGCCCGCGCCGCGGTAGCCCGAATCGCGCAGGCGCGCGGCCAGGACGCGGGCCCAGGCGCCCACGGCCGCGCCGGGGTCGTCGGCGAGGGCCAGGGTGGCGAGCAGGCGCTCCTCGGTGCGCTGCCCGAGGAGGCGCAGGGCCTCTATGGCGAGTTCGTCCTTCCCGCCGGGAAAGTAGTGGTAGAGCGAGCCCTTGGGGGCGCCGGCCTCGCGCACGATCTGGTTGAGGCCGGTAGCGGCATAGCCCTGCATCTCGAACAGGGCCGCGGCGGTAGTGACGATCTGGTCGCGTGCGGAAGGTGTGGCGTTCATCGGCATTCTCCGCCGGGCATTATACCGATCGGTCTAGGGGCAAGTCAAAGGGGGG
>JAAZBY010000247.1 GCA_012513595.1 Chloroflexota bacterium | reverse complement strand
TGGCGGTCGGTGGGGTAGACAAAGGGCAGCTTGGCGCGCTCCAGGTTGCCGGAGGTCATGACGTTCTGCTTGGTGGCTTCCCAGTCGATGCGGCGGGCCAGCTCTTCGGTGGCAAAATCGGCCAAGCCCACGCCGAGGCCGTTGCCGTGGCTGGCATCGGTCAGCCGCAGGGCAACCAACGAGCGAATCTCGGGCGTGTCGGGCCACTCGGGCTCGCCGATGATGCGCCGCCGGCCGATGACGTAGCAGTCCATGCCGGTGCCGCTGAACTCTTTGCCGATCTGCTCGACGATCAGCAGATCCAGGTTGTGGAAGGGGATCTTGGCCGAGAGCTCCTTGGCGCGCACCAGGAGGGGGGGCTCCTCGTCCACGATGCGGTCGGGCGGCAGACCGACGATGTCGGCCAGCCCGCCGGTGGCGTTCTCCAGCAGGGCCAGCCCGCCAAGGACCTTACCCTTCTGGAACGTGATCCGCGCGACCTTGGGGATGTACTCGCGCAGGCCATAGTTGCCATGCTGGTGCACCGCGACGGCCTGGGCGTGCTTGCCCATGCCGATAACGGCCATTTTGGTCAGGCCGCTCTCCGTGGGCCCGTCATAGTTGGTATGTTTCTTGACGCGGTTGACGACGATGATGCCGTCGGCCTGGGCGGCGTAGGCGTCCAGGTAGACGGGCACGCCCTCGTCGGTTTCGCCCAGCTGCACGACCTCCATCGTGGCGCGCACCGGGCAACCCATCGTCTCCTCACTGATGCCGAGGCCGGCCAGCAGTTCGCGCTGCCCGTCGGCCGTTCCGCCGCCATGGCTGCCCATGGCCGGGAAGATGAAGGGGCGCCCGCCGCGGGCGCGCACCAGGGCGATGATGGCCCGCAGCACGCTCGGCAGCGCGGCGATCCCCCGGCTCCCGGCGGTAATGGCGACCTCATCGCCGGGCCGAACCCGCTCTAGCGCGCCAGCGGCCCCCAACTGGCGCTCGACGGCCGTGGGCACATCGTCGATGTTGGGCTGATCCCACTTTTGCCGGATCATGACCATACGGAGGCCCTCTACGGGCCGCAGCGGGACGATCCGCTTCCCCCCGTCCTCAGACATTTGGCACCTTCCCCAGGCTGATATCATTCCACGATGGGCGGCGCAGCCGGCACCCTTTCCCGGGGCGCAGTGTAGCCAAGGCCCGTTGGGCAGGCAAACGTCGCCCCCGGGCGACGGGCCCCTCCCCTCCCCTCCCGCAGCGAGCCCCGTAGGCCTGACAGGGCCCCGCCCCCATGCTAGAATGCCCCCGGCCGTCGGTATTAAGGGCATGAAACGACGGGCATAGGAGGGAACACAGCATGAAGATCTATATCCTGACCGATCTCGAGGGTACCAGCGGCGTGGCCCGTTGGGACCAGACCGGCGCCGACACGCCCGGCTACCCGCAGGCGGTGCGCCTGGCGACTGAGGAACTGCGTGCCTGCGTGGCGGGCATACAGAGTGCCGCGCCCGCGGCCGACATCTGGGTGTGGGACGGCCACGGCTGCGGCTCGCTCGACATCGAACGCTTCCCGCGCGGCGCGAGGCTGCTGAACAACGGGCCAGTGACCCCGACGTACTACCTGGATGCCTCGTTCGACGCCCTGTTCTTCCTCGGGCAGCACGCCATGGCCGGGACGGGCGCCGCCAACTTGGCGCACACCTACTCCTCGGCGAGCATCGAGCGCTACCTGCTGAACGGCGTCGAGATGGGCGAGTTCGGCTGTCGCGCGGCGCTGGCCGGCGCGGTGGGCGTGCCGACCGTCTTTGTCAGCGGGGACGACAAGATGATGGCCGAGGCGCGGGCGCTGGTCCCGGGGATCTATGGGGCGCAGGTCAAGGTGGGGCTGGCGCCGCAGATGGCCCTACACATGGCCCCCGAGGACGCCCGGGACCTGATCCGTAACGTGGCCCGCGAGGCGACGCTGGGGGCCGGCGCCGTTGCCCCGTACGTGCTGGAGGCCCCCTACGAGCAAGAGATCACCATCTGGGGACGGACCGACCCGACGCCGTACCTGTCACGCGGCTTTACGCAGACGGGCCCGCGCACCTTTGTGAAGCGCGCCGCGTCGCTATACGACCTGTCTATCTGAGGCCTCCGCGCCGGCTGGGTCGGACCATAGTCAGTACTCCATCTCGGGCACGCTGCCCAGGTCGAGAGAGGCATCGAGATCCTCGTCGAGCCAGTCTGCACTAGCGCCGAGGGGTGTGGGCGCCTCGCTTGCCTCGCTATGGCAGAGCGAGCGGTAGTTGCAGCGGGCGCAGAGGCGGCGGTCCTCGGTGCGGGCGAACTCCTCGCGGGATAGGCCGGCGATGCGCGTCGCCAGGGCTACGAGGTCCTCGCCATCACTGGTGAACTCGTCGGGGCTGTAGGCCACGGTAGCCGGCTCGTCCGGATAGTTGGCGAACCAGTAGAACATGCTGGCCTGCAGCGGGCTGACGGGTGCCCCGCCCGTCAGCACCTGCCCCGCAGCCACCAGGGTGTAGAGATAGATGCGTGTCTGTAGGCGTTCGCGCAGGGTGCGTGCGCTGGGGCGCGCCTCGAGCGTTTTCCAGTCCACCACGACGGCCTGCCCCCCGGGGTCCAGGGCCACCAGGTCATAGCGCGCATAGAGGCGCCAACCTCCCAGGGGCACCACCACGGGAAGCTCGGCCTCGCGCACGGCGGCGGGCAGCGCGCCCCAGGGGAAATGGCGGGCGGCCTGCCACCAGCGCTCCAGGTCGGCGTCCTCGCAGTGCGTAGCCATTTCGGCCACCCGCAGGCCGAGATGCTCGCGGACCATCCACTGGTGGAACACCCTGCCGCGGGCCAGGCTGGCCTCGTAGGCGACCGGATCGTCCCCCTCGGGCATCGGCCAGGGCTGCCGGTCCACGTACTTGAGGAGATACCGCCGCGGGCAACGCGCAAAGGTGCCCAGGCTATGCTGGCTGAAGAGGTGCCCCTCGCGAATGAGTCCCGCTCCGCTCATGGTTGGCCCTCCTCGGCCTGGCGCTCGTGGCTGGCGCGGAGGACGGCCAGCATCCCCGCTGGCTCCACCGGCCGCTTGCCCCGCCTTTCGCTGTAGCTGAGCATCAGGTAGCGCCTGGCCCGCGTGATGCCGACGTAGAGGAGCCGCAACCGCTCGGCGATGTACTCGAGGCGCGAGGCTTCGATGGGCGACATGTCGGGCGGGCAGGCGAACTCGGCGCCGGCGATCTGTTCGAGGCGCTTGCGCGCCTCCACCGCCGGCGCGCGCCCGGGCAGGAACCAGAGCCCATCGCGGAAGGCGCCGTCGGACCGGTCGGGGAACTCGAGGCTGTCGACGCTCATCAAGAACACCGTGTCCCACTCCAGCCCCTTGGCCTTGTGCATCGTGGTAACCACCACCGTCCCGGGCTGGTCCACATAGCCGGCGTCGGTCAGCGAAAGGCTGCCCAGCGGTCGGCGGTTGCGGGCGATGGCGTCCAGCTCCTCATAGTACTGCGGCATGTGCCACTCAGGGTGCATCTCGGCCATCGCGCTCAGGCTGCTGGCGATGGTGTGGCAGATGGCCAGCGAGACTTCGTCCTCAAACAGGTCCTGCGCCACGGTCAGAAGCAACTGATCGGGCGGCAGCGACGCGGCGCGCACCCAGCGCGCCGCCATGGCGCGGAAGCCAACCAAGAGGGCGATCTCGCCATCGCTGGCGCCCAGGGCGGGAGGGAGCAGGTCGCGCAGGCTCGCGCCGTCCCGGGGGAAGAGCAACCTCTCGCAGGTGACGGCGCGCACCAGGAGCGCCGCGCGGTTCAGGGCGGCCCGGTCGATTTCGGACGGGCCGCCGTCGGCGCTGAGCAGGCCGGCCTCCAGCAGGGCCACGAGGAGCCTTCCCAACGCGGAGGAGTTGGCCGGCTTGGAGAGATACTCATAGACCGCGGCCAGCAGCCCGGCCGCTTCGCGTGCCCGCGGGGTCGAGCGCAGCAGATCGTCATAGGGCACCGCGGGGTCGATGGCCGCCAGGGCCTTGACCACCTTGGCCCCCAGCGCCTGCGTTGGGCAGAGCACCGCACAGGTGCGATCCGGGTGCTTGACGATGAAGCGGCCGGCCAGGTCGGCCAGGTACTGTGCCTCGTCATCCTCATCGCGGCGCGGGCTGAGGGGTAGCCCGATCCAGCACTCGTCATCGGCGGGGTTGGGCTGGGCATCCCCCGCCTCGGTGGGGACCATCTCGTGCTCCTCAAAGGCCATCTCGCGGATGGCCGCCTCGGGGTGCTGGCCGATCGTCCAGCGCACCAGGTCGTTGGCGAGGCGCATGATGGGCCGCCCGCAGCGCCCCGTCTGCGGCAAGGTCAGCCCCGTGACGCCCTCGGCGTGAATGAACCGGCGAAAGAAGCGCGGATCGGCCGCCGTAAAGGTCGAGTTGATCGACTGGTTGGTGTCTCCCACGCGGACCCAGTTCCCCTGGGGGCCGGCCAGTGCGGCCAGAGTGCGCTCTTGCAGCGGGGACGAATCCTGCGCCTCGTCTTCGAGGATATAGGGCCAGTCGGCGCGCAGGCGCTCGAGGAAGGTGACGTCGCCATCGAGGGCATCGATGGCCCGCCAAATCAGGTCATCAAAGTCGAGGCCACCGCGCACCTGGAGATAGCCGGTGTACAGCTCGTACAGGTCGAGCCCCAGGCGTAGGAACCCGTCGTCAGGCGCCGACGCCTGGGCGAGCTCCTTGGCGCGTTGGGGCGTCAGGCGCAGGTGCTTGCAGAGCTTGATCACCTCGCGGCCGATCTTCTCCGTCTCGCGTCGCCAGGCCTCCTCGGAGCGCCCGCGCGGGTCCGGAAGGAAGCTCTCCCACCAGACTCGGTTGGTCGCCAGCCAGGTGCTCAGCGCTCGAGAGATGAGGCGCCCGGTCTCGGCGTCGTCAACGATGATGAGGTCGTTGTCCACCCCGGCCAGGTCCTGTCGGCGGCGCAGGATGTCGGCGGCGAGCTTGTGCAGCGTGCAGACGCGGTAGCCCACCGCCGGCACCCGTTGCGACTGAAGGATCGTGCGGATGCGCTGGGCGATGTTGATCACCGCCGAGTTCTGCACCGTCACAACTAGCACTTCCCCCTGTGCGCCGATGTGCCCCTCCAGAATCAGGCGGGCGGCGAGGAGGGAGAGGGTCAGCGTCTTGCCGCTGCCCGGCACGGCCGCTACGGCCAGGCGCCCGCGGCGATAGGCGACGATCTCTTGCTGTTCGGCCCGCAGGCGGTAGCCGAAGAGGTGTCTTCCCATCTGGTCAGCGGTCATGATCTCCCCTCGTCCGCGCGGCCAGGATGGCCCGCTCTAGCCGCCCCGTCTGCTCTTCCCCCCCGATGCCCATCTGGCTGGAGGCCAGGTAGAGGCCGATCGTGCAGCGCGAGGCCAGCCCCACGAGGACGCTGGCCAGCGCGCGGCGCCTGGCGGCATCTTCGTCTGCATCGGTCCACGGGTGCCCGGCCGGCCAACGCCTAGACAGGACGTAGGGATGCGTCAGCGGCTGGTTGGGGCGGTTCCACCACCCGTCAGAGGCCAGGTCCACCCAGAACTGGTACATGGACGAGAGGTCGCGCGTCAGGTAGGCGTAGGCCGGGGCCAACACCACGGCCTCCTCGTCCGGCTGGGGAGCGTCAGCCACGTACTCGGCGGAGGCGATCCCCCCCAGAAGGAGCGAGACATAGTCCTCGGCGATCGTCCGGGGCAAGGCCTCCTCAGCGGCCTCGGCCGCAGGGGCGCTGCGGTCGCCTTCGGTGCCGACGTCCTGCTCGACGCCGACGGCCTGCCGGAACTTGGCCGCGGACTCGACCAGGCGTCCGTAGACCCGGGCGGCCAGGGTGTCCGCATGCAGGGCCAGCCCGGGCAGCGCCAGGACGTCGCCAAATAGCCGCGCCAGGAAGACGTCCAGCGGGTCAGGCGGGCCGGCCATGTAGGCGGCCATCCAGCGCCTCAGCATGTCATAGGAGGCCTGCTGGCGAAAGCCCACCCGTTCCCACATGGCCGCGATCCTGCTGGTGCGGGGGTCGCCCTCCCGCAGGTTGACCAAGTCGGCGAGGCCCGGAGCGCCGGGCTCGTAGGCCAGGGCCGCCAGCTGGTGGGCGCGGACGGGGTCGAGCCCCGCGAGGGCGTGCTGCAGGCAGAGGGCCACTTCATCGGTGCGGAGAGGGCGTTCCTGGTCATGGATGGTGATGCGCCAGGCCGGGTGGGCCAGCCTGGCCAGCGCCAATATGCCACGGATAAGCGGCTCGTCGCGCAGCGCGAGTGCCGGGCGAAGCGGCAACACACGCACCTGGCGCTCGCCCCTGCTGAGGGCATCCTCCAGGACGAAACGCATCACATCGCTCACGTAGGGGGCCACCACGGCGATCTGCGAGGGCGGCACCCCCCGATCGACCAGGGCACCGATCTGATCGGCCACCCAGCGGATCATGCTGATCCACAGCTGCCCGCCGCCCTGATCCACCACGGCGCCCGCGGCCAGGTCGGCATCGGCGGGGGTGCCCAGCGGCATGCCGATCGCCTCACACAGGCGCGCGGCAAAGGCCAGCGGTGCGGCGCTGCCCGGCTGGGCCCGCTCGCGGAAGGGGATGGTGCGCTGGCACTGCGCCGCCAGCTCCAGGGCGCCGTCGTGGTCCGCGCCGAGGAAGACGCGGTAGCCCCCGGCCTCGTCGATCGCCAGCAGCGTGGCCGGGCAGCGCTCGGCCGCCCAACGGACCAGGTCGTGCGCGGAGGGCACGTTCTCCTCGAGGTTGTCGACCACCAGGCACTCGTACCGCCCAAAATAAGTGGCAAAGGCCTCATGACGCAAGAGATGGCGGGTAAAGAGGTCACAGACGAGGGAAAAGTCGAGGAGGCCGTGCTCCAGGCAGTAGGTGCGAAACTGCGCGGCGCAGTCCTGGGCCTGCTGAAAACTGGTCAGCCGCTCGGACGAGCCGGTCCACGAGGCGCTCAGTCGCTCGGCAATCTCGCGGTGATCAAAGCCCACCAGGGCGGACTTGTTCAGGTTGTCGATCAGCTGGGAGAGCAGCCGCCCGCGGCGCACGGCCAGCTCGCTAAAGTAGCCGTGCCGGGAGATGAGCGGTGCCACGACACGCCACATGTAGTACTGGGTCGTCTCGATGGTCAGAAAGACGGGTTCGCGATCGGGCTGGGCAAAGCCTGCCTCCGCGGCGACCAGCGGCCAGAAGAGGGCCACCTGCCGCTGGCAGAAGCCGTAGAAGGTGGCCAGGTCCACCCCGCCGCACACGGCCGCGCCGCACGCGACGAGTGCCTGGCGCAGCGCCTCTTCGTAGCGCAGGATGTGGGCGCGCTGCGGCACCATGACCAGGATCCGGTCCGGCCGCTGACCGGCCGCAAGGCGCTCCGCCAGGCAGGCCTGCAAAGCCGTCGTCTTGCCTGTGCCGGGCAGCCCGCGCAGCGCCAGCGTGCCGCGTCCGGTGAACGCGGCGACCTCTGCCTGGGGGGGCGTGAGGGCGCTGCCTCCGAGCGGTGTGGGTCCCGGTGCGAACATGCTGTTGTGACCTCCTGAGGATCCGGGAGTGACGGCCCTGCCCTGCCGGCGCAAGCCACAGGGGGGTCCGCCGCCCTTGGCGGCCAAGCGTCCATCGGCTACACTCTCCGCGCGGTAGGCGCCGACGAGGTGTCGCCGCGCACAGAATCGCACTCGGCTCGCCCATGAGAGGAGGGACGCCCGTGGAGCTCTTTGACGCCATCAAACAGCGCTACAGCCACAAGGGTACCATGAACCCCGACGTCGTGCCCACCGACGACGAACTGCGCCGCATGGTGGAGGCGGGAATGGCCGCCCCCTCGGCGATGAACAAGCAGTCGCCCGAGTTCATCATCATCACCGAGCGGGCGATCCTCGAGCGGATCGGCTGGATCACCGGCAACGCTACCCTCGCCTCGGCGCCGGCCATGATCGCGGTAGTGAGCTATCCCGGCGTCGGTGAGGACTTTTACCGGGAGGACTATGCCGCCGCCACCGAGAACATCCTTCTGGTGGCCACGGCCCTCGGCTACGCCGTCGGCTGGATCGACGGCATCTTCCGCCACGACCGCGTGCGCCTGCCCGTCAGCGAGATCCTGGGCATCCCTGACGACCGGCTCCTGAGCGTGGTGATCCCGGTGGGCAAGCCTGCCGAGGCCGCCACCCGCCGGGCCAAGAAACCCCTTGAGGAACGGGCCTCCTGGAACCGCTACGACGTCAAGCGCTAGCTGGCCGCTGCCGCATCGTGCGACGACTCTGGGCAGGCGGCCCGCTCGGCCGCCTGCCCCTGGCCCGCGACGTGGGCATCGCGCACCTGGGGTGCGGGCCTGTTCACGGCAGCGGTGCGCCCCTGTGCGGCCGGGCCTCGCCCCTTCCAGAGCAACGCATACCCCACTGCGGCCACCAGCCCCAAACAGGCGAACGCACCAAAGGTCGGCCGCGGGCCAATGCCATCGTAAAGCGCGCCGCCGGCGTAGCTGCCCACTGCCCGTCCCGATCCCGCCACCAGCCCGGTTGCCAGAGCCTGGGAGGTGACCTCCATGCCGGCCGGGGCATGGCGCGCCGCAAAATCCACCGCGGCTACGGCGGCTGCCCCGAAGGAGATGGCGTTCAGGAGCTGCGAGAGGGCCACGACCGTCGCCTGCGGACAGAGCGCCCAGATCGCCAGCCGCAGCGTGTACACCGCCAACGAAATGACGAGCAACCAGGCGCTGCCCCAGCGCCGCAGTGCACGCGGCAGCACGTAGGCCATCAGGAGCACCTGCCCCAGCGAGCTAAGAGCCTGCGCAGCGCCCATCAGGCTCTCACTGGCACCCAACTGGTCCAGGTAGAGGTTGGCAAACCCAAAGGTGACGTTCTGCAGGGTCATGACCACAAAGTAGGCCGACATCACCATGAGCCAACCCGGCACGCGAACGAGCGTCCCCAGCCCCTTGCCGATGGCACCGGGCAGCGGTTTGGCCCGCTCCTGGGCCAGCCGCAGCGACGCGATGCAGGAAGCGGTGAGAAAGACCGCGTTGAGCACAAAGATCCAGCGAATGTCCTGCGTCTGGATAAACACCCCGGTCGCCCAGACGATCGGCGCGTAGCCGAGGGAGCCAAAGGCACGGACGGTGCCGTAGCGATGCCGCTCGTTCCCCAGGCTGTCGAGCGCGATGCTGTCCAGGAGCGGCGTCACGGGGCCCATCACCAAGGCCTGGACGATCACCAGCGCCAGGAGCCCAGCAAAGTTGCTGGTGCACATCATCCCCAGGCCGGGCAGCATGCCAAGGGCCAGCACCACCGTCAACAGGCGGTTGCGCAGCCCCAAGCGGTCGGCCAGCACGCTCCAGGCCGGCCCGGAGAAAAGCATCACGACCGGCTGCACCCCAAGGAGCACGCCGATCTGCGTATTATCCAATCCTACGCGCCGGCAGTACAGTGTCAGGTAGGCCGACGCCGTGCCATTCGCAGCAAAGACCAGCACATAGATCAGTCGGATCCAGAACACGCCTGGCCGCTTGGCGCCGCGCGAAGCGGCGCGCGCCCCACTATCACTCATCACAAGTCAGCCTCATACCAGTTCAGTCGAGATCAAGGACCAGGCCATCGGCGCCGAACTGTGCCCAGGCCGGGAGCAGCGCGCCGTGTGCATCGGGATCTATCTCGTGGGTCATATGGGTGAACACGCAACGCCGAGGGGCCAGACGCTCGGCGTAGGCCAGGCTCTCCTCGAGCGAGACGTGGCTGGCGGTTGGCCGCAGGCGCAAGCAATCGATGACCAGAAGGTCGAGACCCTCCAGCCTGGCGAGTGAAGACGGCGGCACGCTCTTCACGTCAGGCAGGTACGCGACGTCACCAATGCGATACCCCTGGCAGCCCCTGAGTGGGCCATGTACAACCGGGATCGGCACCACGCGCTGCCCAAGGAGTGTGCAGGGCTCCGCAAGGAGGTGGGCAGAGACGACGGGGATCCCGCCCCCCACGAACTCCGGCGGGCGGAAGACATAGTCGAACGCCGTTTGCAGCACGCCGAGCGTCTCGGCGGAGCCGAACAGGTCGATCGCCCCGTTCTGCCGCCGGCAATAGGAACGCAGGTCGGGCAGGCCATAGATATGGTCGGCGTGGCCGTGGGTGTAGAGCACGGCGTCGATGCGCATGACGTGCCCAGCCAGCATCTGCTGGTGAAAGTCCTGCGAGGTGTCGAGGAGCACGCTGGCGCCCTCCCACTCCAGGAGGGCCGAAGAGCGCGTCCGGCGCAGGCGCGGGTCGTGGAGGGCCCGTTCGCAGAGCCGTCCCGGGCAGCGGCTGTAGCCGTCAAGCATGCAATCGATCATCGGCACGCCGTGTGACGTGCCGGTGCCCAGCAAAGTCATGCGCATCCTGGGTGCCATCGCTCTCCGTCTGTGGGGGGGCCGCCAGGCGGCCCGCCGGGTAGCGCTGCCTGGAAAACAACCCGCAGCACTCTAGATTATACCCGATTGCTGCAGCTGGGGCCAATGGCGGCCTGGCCGCCCGGCGCACGTTCGGTGGCCAGGAGCGCCTCGCCCGCAGGCAGGAGAGCGCTTGCCGAACGCCGACCGGGCCGGGTAGGATACGATCGCGTCAACGCCTGGCGAAGCGCCTGGGGAAGGAGGAGAGCGGTGGAGTTCAGAGAGCTGATCCGGAGTCGCTACAGCGTGCGCGCCTACCGGAAGGTGGGCATCCCTGACGATGTTCTGCAACGCGTGCTGGAGGCCTTTGCCCTGGCGCCGACGGCGGCCAACCGGCAGTCGTTCGGCCTGGTGGTGATCCATACCGAGGGACGGGAAGAAGAGCTGCGGCGAGTGTATGCGGCCGACTGGTTCGCCGTGCAGCCGCCAATTGTGGTGGCGGGCTGCGCCGCGCTGGATGGCTGCTGGGTACGCAAGGATGGCAAGTGCTACGCCGACGTGGACGTGGCCATCGCCATGGATCACCTCATCCTGGCGGCGGCCAACGAGGGGCTGGGCACCTGCTGGATCGGCGCCTTTGACGCCGAGGCCGCCCGAGAGGTGTTGGGCCTGCCCGAGGGGGTAGAGCCAATCGCGCTGACCCCCCTCGGCTACCCGGCAGACTCCCCGCGGCCCAAGCGGCGCAAGCCGCTTGAGGACCTGATCCACAGAGGGCGCTGGTAAGCGCGTCCCGCGCCAAAGCGACACGGGGGAGGCGCCGCCCGGCGCCTCCCCCGTGGAACTGCAAAGCCTCAAGTGACCTGGTGTTCCTCCGAGCGCCCCGGCTTGCGCCGTCTGGCTCAGTGGCGAATCGGGCGCGTTCCCGCGGGCAGCTCTCCCAGTATCACTCTGCCTGCGTCTGCTGGCTTCCCGGCGGGCTCTTCGTTCCGCCTTTCGCCCCAGCTCACGGTCACCAAGGGGTGCCTGGCGCCGCTTATCGCGCCTGCCTCGCCCGAGTGGACCTTGCGTCGGAATCCACAATCCCTCGAGGCTCTGCATTCACATAATACCACAGGGGCGCCCCACTGTCAATACATACGGCCACAAAGAGAGGGCGCCTGTACAGGCCAGAGCCACCTCCCGTGTGCACCGTGACACGACGCGCACCCTGCTGTAGACTGCCCTCATCGCCGTCCCGGCCGCCTGAGACCCCTGCCCCAGGAGGACATGCCATGCAGTGGGAGAACCTGACCGCGCCCGCCTTTGAACGCGCCGTGCACGAGACGGGCGTCTGCATCCTGCCGCTCGGCGTCCTCGAGCGGCACTCTGACCATCTGCCCCTCGGCACCGACTTTCTGAATGCGCATCGCATCGCCTGCCTGGCCGCCGAGCGGGAGCCGGCCGTGGTCTTCCCGCCCTTCTACTTTGGCCAGATCTACGAGGCGCGGTGCTTCCCGGGAGCGTTGACCGTCCGCCCCACCCTGCTCTTGGAGCTGCTCCAGGCGGTGCTCGATGAGATCGGCCGCAACGGCCTGCACAAGATCATCATCTACAACGGCCACGGCGGGAACAACGGCCTGGTCCAGTTTCTGGCGCAGTGCGCCCTCTGGGAGGAGAAGCCCTACGCTCTGTACATCCCGCTGGAGCAGGTCACCCCGCAGCGCCGCGCCGAGGAAGCCGCCCTGCGCGACACGACCGAGGGCGGCCACGCCTGCGAGGTGGAGACGAGCGTCACTTACGCCAACTATCCGGAGCTGGTGCACATGGAGGCCGTGCCCGCAGCGCCAGGGGCAGCGCTCCGCCGGCTCGGGCACCTGCCGCCTACCCGTTCCGGCGCCTCCTGGTATGCCGACTATCCCGGCCACTATGCCGGAGACGCCCGCTCGGCCACCCGCGCCAAGGGGGAGGCCTTCGTCCGCTTCCGTGTGGAGACGCTGGCGGAGTACATCGCCGCCGTCAAGGCGGACACGGTCCTCCCCGCCCTACAGGACGAGTTCTTCCGCCGGGCCGGCAACGTCGGGGGCTGCCAGGGCTAGCCGCGAGCCCCGCGCCGGCGCGCGGTGCGATCCACCGTCGCGGGTTTGGCCGGTGCCGGGCGCGCGCCTATACTCGCGAGACGAAATCGCGTACTCGCGAGACGCGATGGCGCCGGCCGAGACACCGCTCCCGGCCGGTGCACTCTGAGGCAGAGGAGTGGGTGTGGAACCTGTCACGATGATGTTCCTGGCCGTGGGCCTGGCCATGGACTCGTTCTCGGTGTCGGTCTGCAGCGGTGCAGTCCTCGACGGTGGCCGCTTCCGGCAGGCGTTGCGGATCGGGCTGGTCATGGGCGGGTTCCAGGCGGCCATGCCGGTCCTGGGCTGGCTGGGAGGCTCCATCCTTTCCGCCGCCATCGCCCGCGTTGACCACTGGATCGCCTTTGGCCTGCTGGCCTTCATCGGCGGGCGGATGATCTGGGAGGCCTTCCGTGGCGACGGCCAGCACAGCGCGCTCGGTACGGGCAGCTGGCGGCTGCTTCTGGCACTGGGCGTGGCCACCTCGATAGACGCCCTGGCGGTGGGCCTGAGCCTGGCTTTCCTCGACGTGAGCATCGCGATCCCCGTCACCGTCATCGGCGTGGTGACCTTTGCGCTCTCGTTCGTAGGCGTCCTGATCGGCTGCCACGCCGGGCACCTGTTGCGCGACCGCGTCCCGGTCTTCGGCGGGCTGATCCTGCTGGGGATCGGCGTCAAGATCCTGGTTGAGCATCTGGCCCCGGCCGTGGCCGGCTGAGCGCCCTCCCCCTCCCCTTGTCAGGCCCCTAGCCCTCCGGGCGCGAGCCGGCCCAGGAGGCAAAGGCGTCGATCTCGGCGCGTAGTGGCTCCACGTGCCGGGCATCGTTCACAGCGCAGATGTAGCGCTGCGGGCTATCGTGCCGATACTCCAGCACGCTGACCGCCGTCCAGTCCATCTCAAACCAGCAGCCGCCCAGGTCATGGTCGTCCAGGCCCTGGAAGAGGCGCAGCAGCATGTTGATGCTGCCCCCGTGGGCCACGATGCCCACGCGCTCAAAGCCCTCCCGGCGGATGCTGGCCAGGATCTCGCTCCACGCGCCGCGCACGCGCTCCAGCAAGCGCTCGTTGCCGTACAGGTAGTGGTCGGCATCCCAGTCGCGCAGGTCCGCAGGGGGCTCCGGGCCGGCGTAACCGCTCATGTCGGCCAGCGACGTCTCACACAGGCCCTCCAGCGGCGTGCAAAGGAGGCCCGGGTTGGCGGCCAGCACCGCCTCGGCCGTCTGCACCGCCCGAGGCATCGTGCTGGAAAACAGGTGCTGCAGCCGCCAGGCCACCGAGCGCTCCCCCAGCCGCGCGGCCAGCCGGTGCCCCAGGGGGGTCAGCGGATTGTCTATTCCGATGGCCACGCCGGGGCTATAGTCAACGTGTGAGTGGCGCATTATGTAGACTTTAACCATCATTCCGTTCCCTTCTCTGCTGTGCCGGACGCTTCATCGATCCCGTCGCAGGCTGCGCGCGGGTCGGCAGCGGCAACCACTTCAGTGCCCGTCGCTGCCCACCGGCGAGATACCACCACTAGCGGAATGGTCAACGCCAGAAAGGCCGCGCTGGCTCCGTACACCGGGCGCACGCCCCAGGAGTCCAGCAGCGGATACACCAACACCGGCGCCAGGCCTGAGCCCAGGTCGCCCATGGTCTGGTAGGCCCCGACCAGACTGCCGCGGCCCTCGGCGCGGCTCAGGTCGCCCATCCAGGCCACCAGCAGTGGCGGCACGACGCCGTAGGCAATGGCCGCCAGGACGACGCCGATCAGGATCATGCCCAGGCTCTGCCCGGCGGCAAAGAAGGCCAACCCGACGACGCCGACCACCTCTCCGAACAGCAGGACGCCGGGACGGCTGCGCAACCGGTCGCTCAGGTAGCCAAGACCCGGGCCCACGGCCACCGTCACCACGTTGCGCACAAAGAGGAGTGCGCCCGTCAACCCGGCGACGCCAAGCACCAACGGGCCGATGACGGTCTTTTCGCCAAAGGTCGCCAGCAGCAGGCGGCCGAACGTGGCACTGAACACCCCGGCGAAGAAGAAACGGTGCGCAAAGTTGAGCACGGCGATCAACCACAGCCGCCGGTCAAGCCCGGAAGCCAGCGCCCTGGCCCGCCGAAGCCGCATGCCCAGCGACGGCGAGGGTGAGGAGCCTCCCGTGAGGCTTTCCGCGCGCGGCCGGCAGGCGCCCGCCGGCCGCGTGTCGGGCAGCGTCAGCGCCCCGGCGCAGCCCACGGCCGTACAGGCCGCCAGCACCAACATGGCCGCGCGAAAGCCGTACGCATCGACCAGCGGGCCGCCGATCAGCGGCCCCACCGCCCCACCGAGGAACGAGAACGAGGCATAGATGCCCGCCAGCCGCCCGCGCGTGTTGTCCTCGCTGACGTCGAGGATCATGCCGTAGGCGGCCACCGCCAGGAACGCCCAGGCCACCCCCCATAGGGCCCGCAGTGCCAAGAGGGGCCAGAACCCGGAGACCAGCCCGTACCCTGCCGTCGACAGCGCCCCAATCCCGACGCCGATCACATAGGGGAAGCGGGGACCGAAGCGATCGGTGATCCACCCGGTCACAAAGTTGAGCGGCGGGCGCACCAGACGGTTGATGCTCAGCAGCCAACCGACCGAGACGGAGGCGATGCCGAGCGCTGCCCCTTCCGACGGCAGTACCGAATACATAGTGGCATCGCCAAAGAGGGCCAACGCGGTGCAGACAGCCAGAGTCCAGGTGATGCGTACGTCTCGGCGCAAGGCACCCTCCACGGTCGTAACATGGCACACGGCAGACCGGGGCCTACTGTAGCAGAGGCCCCTACGGCCGGCAACCGGCCGTCCGCAGGAAGGGGCAAACGGATTCGCAAGGCTTGCTTCCAATGCGTCTATTCTGCGGTGGTTAGCTAATCCCCGCTCTCTCTACCATCGCCGTCGCGGGAGGTTTGACGGTTCCCGCAAGGGGTGGTATCATCGCCCTGAGGGGATGCAGAGTGGCCTCCTCAGCGGCCTGCCCAGCGGGGGCGGGCAACGGGGTGGGTTGCCTGCGGTCTCTGCACCAGGCGGAGCGCGAAAGGATACCAGCGCTATGCGGATCGGCATCGATGCCCGGCTCACCTATCATCGTCAGGCGGGTATCAGCCAGTATACGGTTCAACTGATCGAGGCTCTGTCCCGGTTGGAGCTGGAAGACGACTTTGTGGTGATCGAGAGCTTTCGCTCGCGAGAGCCGATCATCGAACATCCCCGCTTTGCCACGCGCCGCGCGCTGACGCCTAGCCACCACCGTCTGGAGCAGTACACCCTCCCGCTGGAGCTGGCCCCCATGCGGCTGGACATCCTGCATAGCCCCGACTTTATCCCGCCGTTCCGCGCCAAAGCGCGCTCGGTCATCACGGTGCACGACCTCGCCTTCTTGATGTTCCCGCAGTTCCTGACCAAGGACTCGGCCCGCTACTACGGGCAGATCGATCACGCCGTGCGGCACGCCGCCGGCGTCATCGCCGTGTCTCACGCTACCAAGAAGGATATGGTGCAGCTACTGGGCGTGCCCGAGCACCGTATCAAGGTGATCTATGAGGCGGCCAGCCCCATCTTCCGGCCGCTGCAGGCCGATGATCTCGTCCAGAGGGTACGGGGCCGGTTCGGGATTCCGGGGCCCTTCCTCCTCTTTGTGAGCACGATCGAGCCGCGCAAGAACGTGCCGGTGCTCCTGCGGGCCTACCGCCAGCTGCGCGACAACTATGGGGTCGACGCCAGGCTGGTGCTTGCCGGAGACAAGGGCTGGCTCTTTGATGAGGTCTTTGATCTGACGCGCCGGCTGGAGCTGGAGGATCACGTCCTCTTTCTCGGCCGGGTCACCACCAAGGAGCTTCTCTGGCTGTACAACACCGCCGAGGTGCTGGTAGCCCCGTCGATCTACGAGGGTTTTGGGCTGATCCCGCTGGAGGCGATGGCCTGCGGGACGCCGGTGATCGTCTCCAACGTGTCCTCTCTGCCCGAGATAGTGGCTGATGCGGGGCTTTCGGTGGATCCCACCGATGCAGAGGAACTGACTGTGGCCATGTGGCGCGTGCTCGACGACCGAGACCTGCGCGACACTCTGGTGAAAAAGGGCCTGAAGCGTGCGGCGCTCTTTTCCTGGGACAAGGCCGCCCGCGAGACCCTGGCCCTGTACAAGAGTATTACCTAGACCCGGAGGGCTGGGCGTGAACTCTGATTCGCAACCAGGCGCCACGACAGGGCGGCGCCGCGTTCTTTTCCTGACTCCTCAGTACCCATACCCGCCCGAGCAGGGCACGGCGCTGCGCAACTATGGGCTGGTGCGCGGCGTGGCCGAGCGGCACGACGTCACCCTGTTCTCCTTCGCCGATGGGCCGCTGCCGAACCCCGATCCCCTGGCGGCCACGTGCCAGCGCGTGGTGACCGTGCCGACGCCGGAGCGCACGTCGCGCGATCGGTTGCGGACGCTCCTGACCACCCGCGACGCGGACATGGCCCATCGCCTGCATTCCGAAGCCGCCGAGGCCGCCCTGCGCGAACTCGTGTCAGCGAGCCGCTTCGACATCGTCCAGGCCGAGGGGATCGAGATGGCCCCCTACGCCCTCAAGATCCGTGACTGGCTGGGTGCGGACGCACCTCGCCTGGTGTTCGACGATCACAACGTCGAGTACCTGCTGCAGCGTCGCGCGGGCTCTGCCGATTGGCACCGCCCGGCGCGCTGGGCGGCGGCGCTGTACTCGTACGCGCAGTACCGCCGCCTGATGGCCCTGGAGACGCGCATCTGCCGCCAGGCGCAGGCCGTCCTGGTAGTGTCTGAAGAGGACGGGGTGGCGCTGCGCCGCCTGATGCCCGAGCTCAACCCGTTCGTAATCCCCAACGGGCTGGACGTGGCCGACTATGACGGCGGCGAGGCGAAGGAGGCCGACATGGCCTTGCAGCGCCCCGCCGTGGTCTTTACCGGCAAGATGGACTATCGCCCGAACGTTGACGCGATGCTCT
>JAAZBY010000024.1 GCA_012513595.1 Chloroflexota bacterium | reverse complement strand
ATGCCGCGGCTGGCCCCTTGGACCGCGGGGTTATAGCCCGCACTAACGATGCCGATCACGTGCCCTCCGGCAGCCCCACCATCCCCCCCGCCCGCAGCACCTGTTGCAGCGTGTGCACGGTCCACACCGGCGCCAGCACGGAGCGCTCGGGCAGGGGCGCACGGGTCTCCAGGCGCACCCCGGGCTGGCACTGCACGGCATCCAGCGGGAGCGGCAGCGCCTCGATGATCGCTCGCCAGCGGTCTCCGGGGAGCCAGAGGGTGCCGAAGAGGTCGTCGAGCCGCACCGGCCCCGCCGGCCGCGCGTGAAAGGTGGCGATCACCAGCGTGGGCGCGTCGATCGCGTCCCTGCGGAGGCGGTTGGCACCCATGGTGACCAGGCAGGGGACGGGATGCCCTGCCGCGGGCGCCAGCGGCAGACGGGTCACCGTGCGCTCGTCCACACAGATCCCGGCCTCGTCCGCCGGCAGCAGTTCCAGCGGCGTCCCCAATTCCTCGCGCCCCTCGCGCTGCAGGCAGTCGAGCAGCGTCTCGCCGGGCTCCAGCGAGCCACCGATGGCGCCCACGCCCACATGGGTAACGCCCCCTCCATGGGTGCCCCAGTGCCCCGGCTTGCTGATCTCCAGTAGCAGCCCGCCCTCCTGCCACACCAGCGCCGAGGCCCCCGTAAGTTGCCAGGGCGGTACCGCGCACAGCCGATCGAGTTCGCCAGCCAGCGCGGGATAATGCTGGAACAGCGGGTCGACGCTTGCCGGCCGAGGCGCCGTCACGTCCTCGCCTCGGTCTCACGCGCCGCGCCCTCGGTGCGCCGCAGATCCCGGGCCAGCGGGGGTTCCTTCAGACGGCGGTGGCGCCAAAGCCAGGCCAGATCCGCGCGGTTGTCATAGCTCAGCTGCCGGTGGTGGTAGTTGATCTGCTCCGCCAGCGCCAGCAGGCCGTAGAACACGGTGGCCAGCGCATCGACCGGGGAGGCGAAGGGTGCACCCGCAATCACGGTGCGCACGATCAACAACAGCGGCAAAAAAGCGAGCAGGGCCGGGTTCAGGACCTTGAACAGCTTGAACGGGCGCACGTGGGCAGCGGGGATGGGGAAATCGCGGCGCAGGGCACGCAGCTTGAGCCACCAGTAGGCCGCGCCCTGCAGCAGGATGGCGCAGGTCACCGCCAGGGCGACCCAGGCGCCGGGGCCCAGCGGCTGGCCGCTGGCACGCCCGATCACGAGCAGTATCGCCGGCTGGAAAAAGACGTTGAACAACTCGCCTGTCCAGAGGTAGCGCAACCGGCGCGCCAGCCGCTGCCGGTCTGCGCTCACCTCCACCATACTTGTACTGCCCCCGTCCTAGCCCAGCGCGGCGATGGCCGCCGCCAGGGCGTCGATCTCGGCCGCGCCGTCCAGCACGCCGATCTCGAGCGCATACTCGCGGCTCTCGCCCGGCTCCAGGAACTGAAGGATGCCCCGGGCGCGGTCCTTGTCGCGGCCCTCGACGAGGCAGTTGGCCGGCTCCAGGCCGGTGACATAGTCACCCTGGCCCACCTGCTTCCACTGGGTAAAGCGCGGCAGCGTGTCCTGACGGTAGCGCACATAGGCGCCCAGGCCGCGTCCGCTATCGAATGCGCGGTTGGCCAGCATGACGGTCACGTACCCGTCACCGTCGGCCGCCATCTCGTGGTAAAAACACTGCTCCGCATAGCCCGGCGTGGGCGCCTCGTAGGTGCTGTACTGGTCGATACCCGCGGCGGCCACATCGTCCCGCGGCGTCACCGTCTGCGAGGGGGCGATCAGCTCGGTGCCCGCATCCAGCAAGGGGAACCCGAAATTGCAGTGGTAGAGCTGCATGTGGGGCACCGTGGCATAGCCCTCGTT
>JAAZBY010000246.1 GCA_012513595.1 Chloroflexota bacterium | reverse complement strand
CCAATGGGCTGACGAGGCCATTCCGCTGATCGAGAAGCTCGGTCCCGGCGGCGCCCTGGACGATGCCACCACCGCGGCGCGCCAGGCCATTCGCGAGGACCTCTTCACCTTCAAGCCGCCCGTCACCGAGATCGTAGGAACCGGCGCCTATAACATGGGCGGCGTTACCACCTCAGAGATGCTGCTGACCAAGAGCCCCACTTTTTGGGCCGTGAACAATGTGCATTTTGACGAGTTCGTCATCATGCGCTACGTCGGCCAGGAAGCCTACATTACCGGCGCCGTTTCGGGCGTTTACGACGGTGAGCAGCACGGCATGCCGCCCGACGTGTTTGAGGAGCTCCAGAAGGCCCAGCCCGATATGGCCGTGATGTGGTCGCGCGCGGGTAGCCAGCCGGCCATCGACTTTAACCTGGCGCGCTACCCGATGGACAACGTCCTGATCCGCAAGGCGGTCATCCTGGCCATGGACCGCGAGTCGGTGCTGCCGATCACCGAGCCGGGCACCTTCCCGCCCGACTATCTGGTCACCGGTATGGTGCCTTCCTTCCGCGATCGCTTCATGAGCCCCGAGTTCCTGGCCACGCTGGAGGACTATTCCTACAGCCCAGACAAGGCTGAGGAATACCTCACCGAGGCAGGCTGGACGAAGGAAGCCGACGGCTTCTGGCACGATGACAAGGGGCAGCTTGTGGAGTTCGAGATCGCCTCGATGAACTCGTGGCCGATCTTCTTCATGGGCGGCGACGCGTTTGCGCAGCAGCTGACGGCCTTTGGCCTCAAGACCACCTTCAAGCCGATGGAGCTGAGCGCCTACTGGCAGTACATCGACAACGCCGAGCACATGATCGCCATGGACTTCCGCGGCGGCGCGGACTTTGCCCAGCCTTGGGGCGTGTACCGCAACCTGTACATCACGGGCAACATCCGCCTCGGCCTGCTTGACCCGCGGGCACCCGCCGGCTCCAAGTACGAGCTGACCTACACCCTCGCCTCTGGCGAGGAGGTGGACGTGCTGGCCACCATCGATGAGCTGTTCTACGCCTTTGACGAGGACGAGCAGCGCGCTCTCATCGAGACGCTGGCCCGAGTAACGAACGAGTTCGTGCCGTTTGTGGCCATGGGCGAAAAGGCCGAGCCGATCAAGATCTATGCCCCCAACAAAAAGATCGTCGGCTTCCCCGGCATCGACGAGCCCTTCTGGTATTCGGGGTTGAACTCCTATGCCCGGCTCATCAAGATGGGCCTGCTGGATAGCGCCCAGTAGCACAGAGCCCTCGTACTGCCGCGAGCGATGGCCTCCTGGGGGGCCATCGCTCGCCCGCGCCCTCGAAGCCGTCCACCCGGACTGCCCGTGAGCCCGCATTGGGCCACTCTGGCTCGCAACGTTGCGCTCGGCCGGCAAGGCCGCAGGAGTATGGATACATGGAGTGGATCAAGAAGCTGTTGCTCCTCCTGGCGACAGTGTTCTTTGCCATGACGGTCACCTTTGTGATCATCCGCGTGATGCCTGGCGACCCGGTGGAGACCATGGCCATGACGATGGTGCGCGAACAGGGGATCGACTACGATTCTGCCTATCGGCAGTCGCAGGCCATGCTCAACTTTGACCCCGACAAGCCCATCATCGACCAGTACAAGGACTACCTGAGCGACCTGAGCCGGGGGGACCTGGGCATCTCCATGGTGTACAGGGCGCCGGTCACCTCGCTGGTGTTCGCCGCGCTACCCTGGACCCTCTTTATCTTCTCTTCGGCCCTGTTCCTCAGCTTCATCATCGGCGTGCTCATCGGGATGTACATCACCTGGCGGCGCCAGACCTGGCTGGATCCGGCACTCGCGATCTACTCCTCGGTGACGGGATCCATCCCCTCCTACATCCTGGCGTTCATCTTTATCATGATCTTTTCGGTGCGCCTACGCGTGCTGCCCGGCCGCGGAGCGTACGACTCGGCCATCCCGCCCGGGCTCAACATGGCCTACATCGGCAGCGTCCTGCTACATGCCATCCTGCCCGTGTTCTCCAACGTGGTAGCCTCTCTGGGGATGTGGGGGCTGAGCATGAAGGCCAGCGCCATGAGCATCCTCGGCGAGGATTACATCACCGCCGCACGGGTGCGCGGGCTGCCCAACCGGCGCATCATCACCTCCTACGTGGGGCGCAACGCCATGCTACCGCTTGTCACGCAGCTGGCCATCTCCTTCGCCATGATCTTTGGCGGGTCGCCCCTCATCGAGAACATGTTCCTCTACCCGGGCGTGGGCTACTTTCTAAACCAGGCCATTGCGCGCCGTGATTACCTGCTCATGCAGGGGATGTTCCTGATCATCACCGTGGCCGTCGTATCGGCCAATCTTCTGGCTGAGGTGCTGTACAGCGTGCTGGATCCCAGGCTGCGGACGGAGGGCTGACGACGTGGAAGCAACCGGTTTGATCTCCGCGCAGGCCTCCCAAGGCCGGCGGCCCGGGCGCCTCGACGGGGTGCGGGCGTTCTTTACCATCATCCGCCACAACCATCGCGCTTTTGCCGGCCTGCTCATCCTGGTGTTCTTTGTGCTGATGGCGGTGGTGGGCCCGCGGGTAATTCGTCTCGATAACACCGCTCGCTACTCCCAGCGCCTACAGGCTCCCTCGTGGACCCATCCGCTGGGCACCGATTACGCCGGCCGCGACACTCTGGCCCAGTTCGTGCACGGCGCCAACGCGGTGATCACCCTGTCGATCATCACGGCCGTCTTCACCGTCGGGATCGCCTTTCTGGTGGGCGGGATGGCCGGCGTGGCCGGCGGGGCGCT
>JAAZBY010000245.1 GCA_012513595.1 Chloroflexota bacterium | reverse complement strand
TTCTCTTCCCAGGGCAAGGCACGACGGTTGGCGGCGGCGAGCCGCCGGCTTTGGCATGGGGGCGCAGGAGGGCTATCCTTGGTCGCGAAAGATACCTCAGGGCGCTAGCCACGGGACAAGGAGCACGCCACATGACCGAACGCTTCCCCATCACCATCGGGCGGCACGCCGTAGAAGAGGCCGCCCGCTTTTGCAGCGAGGCCGGCCTGCGGCGCCTGATCCTGGTGGCCGATGAGAACTCCCACGCCGCGCTGGGGGCCCGCCTGCTGGCCGCCCTGGAGGCCGCGGGGTGCCAGGTGCGGTTGGCGCTCCTGGCTGGCGACGAGGTGATCGCCGATGCCACCCGCATCCTCGAGGTGCTCGTCGTGGCCGAGGAGCGGCCCGACGCCTACCTGGCGGTCGGCTCGGGCACGGTTACCGACATCGCCCGCTTCGTCTCCCATCGCAGCGGGCGCCCCTTCCTCTCGCTGCCCACGGCGCCCTCGGTGGACGGCTACGCCTCGGTGAGCGCGCCGATCGTCATCGGCCGCTTCAAGAGGACGGTGCCCGCCCAGGGGCCGGCGGCCCTCTTTGCCGACCTGCCCACCCTCTGCGCGGCGCCCCGCGCCATGATTGCCGCCGGCTTTGGAGACATGCTGGGCAAGTACACCAGCCTGGCGGATTGGCGCCTCTCACACCTGATCTGGGGGGATCGCTACGACGGGGCCGTGGCCGCGCGCACCCGCGCTGCCCTGGAGCGCACCGTGGCGAGCGCTGCAGCCATCGGCGCCGCGCAGGAGGAGGGGATTGCCGCTCTGATGCGGGCACTGATCGACTCAGGCTTGGCCATGCTGGACTTTCAGGATTCGCGGCCCGCCTCCGGCTCGGAGCATCACCTCTCCCACTTTTGGGAGATGCGCCTCCTCCTGGAAGGGCGCCCGGCGATCCTGCACGGGGCCAAGGTAGGGGTCGGCTGCCTGCGGGTGGGGCGCTGGTTCCAGGAGGTGGCCGCGCTGGGGCGCGACGAGGCCCGCCGCCGGCTGGCGGCCACCCCGCCGCCGCAGCACGACGAGGAACTGGCCGGCATCCGCCGCGTCTTGGGCCCCGCCGCCGAGCAGACCATCGCCTACCACGGGGCCTTCCTGGGCCTCTCGGCCGAGCGGCACGCGGCGCTGTGCGCCCGCATCGTGGACCGCTGGGATGAGGTCCTGGCGGCCTGCCGCAGCGTGCCGCCGGTGGCCGAGATGGCCGCCCTGCTCGGCGCCGTAGGGGGCGCCACGACGCCTGAGGGCCTGGGCCTCAGCGAGGAGGAGGCCGTCCTGGCCGAGCGCTACGCCCACTATCTGCGGCCGCGCTTCACGGTGCTCAAGCTGGCCCGCCTGCTGGGGCTCCTGTAGGGGCACAGGGCACGGGGCCCGTCAGCGCCTCGCTCAGCGCCGCTGACGGGCGTGCACGGCCCGGGCGATGAGGCGGATGTGTTCCTCGTTGGTGCCGCAGCAGCCGCCCAGCAGGTTGGCGCTGGCGTCGAGGATCTCGGGCACTGCGGCGGCCATCTCCGCGGGGCTCTGGGCAAAGACCGTCTGCCCGTCGATGAGTTGTGGCAGGCCGGCGTTGGGCTCCACGGCCACCAGGGGTGCCCCCGCGGCGCGAAAGGCGCGCACCAGGGCCGGCATGTCGGCGGCGGTAACGTTCCCGCAGTTGGCCCCGACGACGGCGGCCCCCGCCGCGAGCAACGCCTCCGCGGCGGCCTCGGGCGTGGTGCCCATCACGGTGCGGAAGCCCTGCCGCGTGCGGTTGAAGCTCATGGTGGCCACCACGGCCAGGCCGCAGCGCTCGCGCGCCGCGCGCACTGCCAGGACGGCCTCACCGACGTCCGACATCGTCTCAACAAAGATCAACTCGGCGCCGCCCGCGGCGAGCGCCGCGGCCTGCTCGCCAAAGGCGTCGGCGGCCTCCGTACGCGTCAGCGCGCCAAGGGGCTCCAGCATCTCGCCCGTGGGGCCCACGTTGCCGGCCAGGAACACCTCCCGCCCCGACGCGGCGATGACCTCCGCCAGCAGTTCGGCCAGGGCGCGGTTGAGGGAGGCGGCCCTCTCGCCCAGGCCGTAGCGGGCCAGCCTGGTGCGGCTGCCGCCCAGGGTGTTGGTCAGCACCACGTCGGCCCCCGCGGCGAGGTACCCGCCGTGGATCTCGCGCAGGGCCCCGGGGTGCGCAAGCGACCACTCTTCCGGGGCCTGGTCGGGGCGGTAGCCGAAGGAGGCCAACCGTGCGCCGTTGGCCCCGTCGCAGACCAAGACCTCCCCGGCGCGCAGCCGTTCAAGAAAGCCCCGCTTCACCGTCCGGCCTTCCATGCCCGTGCTCCTTTCGTGGGGCGGAACCGCTCCGCCAGGGCCCGCTCGATCTCCTCCCAGGCCGAGAGTGCAGCGGTCAGCTCCTCCGCGCCGGGCTCCTCGGGGGCATAGCGGGCCCGCAGGTAGGCCTCCGTCAGCGTAGCGACCGCCGCGCCGCAGCCGGGCACCTGCGGCGCTAGCGCCCGCGCGTAGGCCCGCGGGGTCAGGCCCGGGGCACGCGGGCGGTCTACGGCGGCCATGCGCGCGAGCAGCCCCCGATAGAGGCGGCGGATGGCGCGGCGGGCGTCCTCCCCCGCCAGCGGCAGGTAGGGCTCGGGCGGCCGGCGGCGGCGGAGGCCGGCGAGCAGCCCGTTCCACTGGGCGCGCAGCAGCTCGCGCGTGAGGAGGGATTCGCGCACGTCGCGCGCACGCGTGCGGCGCCGACGCGGCCTCCGGCGTGCCCCTAGCCACAGGCCGGCCGCCAGCACCAGCACCAGCAGGCCCAGGATCAGGTAGCGGGCCACGGCCAGGAGCGTGCGGGGGTCCGCCGCCGAGCGGGATAGCGCGGCCGGCTCGGCCCCTCCGGCTGACAGGCTGCGGACCCAGGCCAGCACTCCCGCGAGG
>JAAZBY010000244.1 GCA_012513595.1 Chloroflexota bacterium | reverse complement strand
TCGTGCGCGCTGGGCATCCCCGGGAGGCCCATGACCTGGTCGTGGACCGCGCCGCCAGTGGTCGCGATGACCGGCCCATCGAGTGGCTGAAGGACCAGGCGCGGGCCTCGGACGATCCCGTCGCGGAGCGGGACCTGGCCGCGCAGCTCTTTTGGCGGCAGCCCAGCCTGGAGCGCTACCAGGAACTCCGCGAGCTGAGTCAGCGCCTTGGCCGTTGGGAGCAGGAACGGGCGGAGGTCGTCGAGCGTCTTGCTACAGAGGGGCGGTACCGGCTGCTCCTGAGCATCGCCCTCTCCGAGCAGGATCTTGAGGCGGCACTGGGATACGCTGACGCGGGCCCGCTGCCCGGCGACCCGGCCGAGTTCGACCTGCATGTGGACATCGCGCGATTGGCCGAGGCCGGCCGCCCGCATGACGCCATTCGCCTGTACCTATCGTACGTGGCCGCGCTGGTGCACTCGCGGGGGCGCCCGGCCTACGCCGAGGCGGCCCGGGTGCTGAAGCGGGTGCGCCGGCTGTACGGGCGCCTGGGCGAGGTGCCCGCGTGGGAGGCGTGGTTCGCCCAGTTCCGCGGCGAGCACCGGCGGCTGCGCGCCCTACAGGAAGAGTTGACCGGCGCCGGGCTGCCGTAGACCGCCGCGGCGAGCCGGCCGGCCCCCCTTGCGCCGCCCGGCACAGCGCCGGGCGGTTTCGGGAGAAGGGAAAGGTCATCACGATGAGACGTGCGCTGCCTCTGGCTGGGCTCCTGGCTATGGTCGCGGTGACGTCGTGCGGGCGGCCGCCTGTGGCGACGCCGCTGCCCGCTCTGCCGACGGCCGCGGCCACGGCGCCAGCGACCGGCCCGCTGGCGACCTCGCCGGCTCCTGACCAGGCTGAGGGCACCAACGTGCAGCAGGAGCCCACCGGCGCCCTTACCGCCAGCCGCACTCCGGCACCGACCACCACCCCGTCGGGCGGTACGCCCGTGGCGACCCGCCTGCTCGAGAGTGAGCGCTATGGCGTGACGCTTCTCTATCCGGCGGCCTGGGAGCCGCTGCCCGGCTACGACGGCAGCCGGCTGGGCGGCCAGGACGGCTTCCTGCAGCTGGACGCGGCACAGTCTCCCGATGGCACCATCGACGCTGTGGCAGACCTGGCCGCGCACCACCAGCTCCTCCCCTACGGCAGCCGACCGGCTATCGAGCACCTCATCGTGGCCGGGCAGACGGCGCGGCTTATCCTGCCCTCCGCCGATCAGCCCGCGGCGATGGCCGGTGAGGCGTGCCTCATCGTGGCGTACCCGGCGCCTCGCACGGTCGGCGGAGACGTGTACGCCTACCTGGTCATCTACGGCGATGCCGACCATATCGTCGGGATCGCCACGAGCCTGGCCTTCGCCGGCTAGCGCCGGCGGCGGACGGCGACGACTGACGCCCAACCCTGACATCCCTTTGGAGGGAACATGAGACGAACGCTCAGCGCCCTGCTCCTGGCCCTGGTTCTGGCGGTGACGGGCTGCCGTGCGGGCACTGTCGCCTCGGACGCATCGGGCCGGGTGGCGCGCTCGCGCCTGCAGCACGACCTGGCCCCGGCCGCCGACGCCGATGACGTGCGCCTGCTGACCTCCGCGAATGCCGAGCTCGCCGTAAACCTGTACGGGGCGTTGCGCCGTACCGAGGGGAACCTGTTCTTCTCGCCGCACTCCATCGCCCAGGCTCTGGCGATGACCTATGCAGGGGCCGAGGGGGAGACCGAGCGACAGATGAGGGAAGTGATGCGCCTTGAGCTCCTGGGAGACAAGGTGCACCCCGCCTACAACGCCCTGGGGCTGGCCCTGGCCAGCCGTGCGGAGCAGACGGGAGAGTACGAGGGGACCGGTTTCCGCCTGCACGTCGCCAATGCGTTGTGGGCCCAGCAAGGCAAGGAGTTCCGTACCGAGTTCCTCGACCTGCTCGCTTCGCAGTATGACGCCGGGGTGCGCCTGGTGGACTATGTGCAGGCGGCCGAGAAGGCCCGGGGCACCATCAACGCCTGGGTCGCCGAGCAGACCGAGGGGCACATCCGCGATCTGATCCCCGCCGGGGCGCTGAACGAGCTCACGCGGCTTGTGCTGACCAATGCGATCTACTTTCAGGCCTCCTGGCGCGAGCCGTTCAACCCTGCCAGGACCACTGAGGTATCCTTCTTCCCTCCGGACGGCAGCAAGGTCAGCGTGCCGATGATGCGCCAGGAGGAGCGGCTGCGTTACGTGCAGGCGGCGGGCTACCGGGCCTTCGATCTCCCCTATATCAGCAGCTCGTTGGTCATGACCATCATCGTGCCGGACCCGGGGCGTTTCGACGCGTTCCAGGGGGCGCTGGACGGCGAGCAGCTGGGCGCCATCCTGGCGAGCCTGGATTCGTACGCGCTCCTCGACCTCGGCCTGCCCCGGTTCCGCTGCGAGTCAGCGTTTTCACTGCGTGAGGCGCTCGAGGCACTGGGCATGACCGATGCCTTTGAGCCGGGCATCGCCAACTTGGCGGGGATGGACGGGTCGCGGGACCTTTTCTTGAGCGAGGTGGTCCACAAGGCCTTTGTGGACGTGTCGGAGGCCGGTACCGAGGCGGCGGCGGCCACCGCAGTGGTTGCCCCTGCCGGGGCAATGCCTGAGCAGCCGATCCCCATGATCGTCGATCAGCCGTTTCTCTTCCTGATTCGCGACGTGGATACGGGGGCGATTCTGTTCATGGGGCGGGTCGTCGATCCGTCCCGCTGAGGGCAGCCGTCCGGGCGGGGGGGCCACCCGGACGACTGCAGACGGTCGGTCTAGCGCTGCCCATGTGCCGGGGCAGTCACTGGAGTGATAGGGCTCAGCTCGGGGGCGTTACTGGGCGCCGCCGCGGGGCCTGCGTTGAGCAGGCCCGCCAGCGCGATCAGCAGCACCGCAACCATCCCGAGCAGGCGGCCCCGGTTATCCCGCAGCCGGCGTCGCCAACTGCGGCGCAGGCGAATCTTCATCGCGAGCCTCCTTCGCTTCAGGATGGGCCGCGCCCCGCGCGGCCCCCGCGTGCCAGAAGCAGCCAACAGAGCAACAGACTGATGAGCAGTGTCTCGGGTGTCATCGCCATCCCCTTTGGACCTGGCGACGCCGATGCGATGCCGCCGCTGTCGTCCCTACGGTACGAGCATAGCGCCTCTCCCGCTGCCGTACACCACGCGAGCGGCGGATTCCTCGGCGCTTAGTGGGCCAGTCTGGACCCCCGCCAACCGGCCAGGTTGCGTCCCCTGCCACTGGCCAGCCCTGCCCCACCGGCCAGCCACGCTCTTTACGCGCGCCTTACGCAATGTTAATGCCGTCTTATGCGAGAGCGTGCCCATCCGGGCCATAATAGGTCGGTCCTGACGGCAGCCTGGATGCCGGCGGAGCCGTGGGCGACCGAGACGTCTCGCCGCGGCGCGGTGCTATCGGCCGCTGCAAGCCGTGCACCCGGGCTGCGGAAGCGCGCGTCCGGATCGAGCCGCGCACAGTTGCCTCGTGGGGGCCCTTTCCTGGAGCGCGGCCGAGCCCAAGCCTCTTCGGTCGGCCGCGCTGCGAGCGAGTGATAAAGGAGCCGCATTGAACGTCGCCGGTGGATATGAGACCAGAAGCGTCATGTACGTGGGAGCCCAGGAGCAGGCCTTTCTCGAGGTGGAGGGCATGCTCTCTACCCGGCCCGGGGCTTACGTGATCCACTGGGTGCCATCGGCCGACGCTGCTGCGACGCGCGCCGCCGATCTGAAGCCGGACGTCATCCTGCTGGACGAAGACCTTGACGGGGCCGAGGCCGTTCAGGTGATCCGCAGGCTGCTCCTGCGGATCCCTGGTGCCGTCGTCCTGGTGATGGTCAGCGTGGAGAGCATGGCCGGCGCCAGCAGGGCGGTGATGGCCGGGGCGCGCGGCTTTGTGGCCCGCCCGCTCAACCGTGATGACCTGCTGACCACGATCGACCTGGCCCTCGCCCAGGCGCCGCGCCCCACCGTGGGGTCTGAGCGGCCGGTGCATCGCGGGCGCGTTGTGGTGTTCTGCGCGCCGCGCGGCGGCACCGGCCGCACCACCTTGGCCGCCAATACCGCTGTGGCGCTGCGCGCCCTGGGCGAGGAAGGGATCGTCCTTGTCGATGCCGACTATGCCGCGCCGGCCGTCGACGTGGCCCTCAACCTGCACTCCCGCTACCAGATCGTCGACCTGCTGGAACGCATGCCCAACGTCGACCAGGATCTGCTCGAACAGGTGCTGACCGAGCACAGCTCCGGCCTAAAGGCGCTGCTGGCCCCCTTGCCCAACGAGAGCTTTGAGCCGCCCTCCTGTGCCGATATCCAGGAGATTGTCGCCCAGCTCAAGCGTAGCTACGCCTGGGTCATCGTGGACCTGGGGCTGCCGCTGGACGAGCTCGCCTTTTCTTTTCTCGATGTGGCCGACCGCATCGTTGTGAACGTCCTGCCGGAGATGGTGGGCCTGCGCAACACGCGCTGCATGATTGAGAGCATGCTGGCCCGCGGCTACTCGGAGGAGCGCATCTGGCTGGTGGCCAGCCGCTCTCCCACGGAAGGGGCCATCCAGAAGACCGACATCGAGGCGCGCCTGCGCCTGCCCCTCGTCTACCAGATTCCCGACGATAACGCCCTGGTGATGTTCAGCCTCAACCGCGGGGTGCCCGCCGTGACGAGCCACCCCCGCAGCGCTCTGGCTCGGGCGATCCGATCCTTCGCTCAGGAGCTGGTCGCCGACGCCGGGAGAGGAGACAGCGCGATGGCCGAACCCGCCTCCGCCGAGTACGGCTGGCTGGGTCGCCTGCTGGGACGCGCGCAGGTCAAGACCCAGGAGAACCGTCAGGACGTCCAACGCAAGGCCGGCCGCGGCGCGGCGGGCGGCGCCGCGCCCGCCGAGGTCCCCGGCCACAAGTTCAGCCAGATGGACCTGTCCGAGTCACTCCTCCTGGAGGCCTGCCCGTACCTGGGCTTGCCGCGTGAGCCGAGCGCTCGCTTCCCCTATCCGTGTACGGCCAACCACTGCTGCTCCGCGGAGGTCCCCGTCCAGGTGGAGCCTGCCTACCAGGCGGACACCTGCTTTGGCAACAACTGGACGCCCTGCCCCCGTTTCATGGCGCGCCTGGCCATCGAGGACGGACAGGCCGCCGACGCGGAGGCTGATGGCCCCGGCTACGAGGAGATCATCATCAACGGCCCTGCCGAGCAGCCGGCCGCCGAAGGCGAGGCGAGCGACCTCTCGGGGAGCTTTGTGCTGCAGTCCTGCCCCTACCTGGGCCTGGCCGACGACGACGCCACGCGCGTCCCCTATCCGGACGGCGCCAACTGCTGCCACGCCCGCGACCAGGTGCGCGCCGTGGCCCCGGCCCACCAGGCCAGGGCCTGCTTTGCCGGTGACTGGGCCTCCTGCCCGCAGTTCAAGGCCGGGCTCAGCGATAGCTTTTTCCTCGCCCCCAGCCCGGCAGAGGCCACCGCGGAGCCCGATCCGGGTGGGAATGGTGACGGTGCCTACCCGGACGAGGCGGAGATGGACGGCCAGGAGGAGGCCCCGGCCTGGGACGCCGCCGATGGCGACGGCCTGCCCACCGCGGAGCCCCTTGAGGAGGCCGCGCTTGCGGCCGATAGCACCCAGAGTGACGAGGCGCCCGCCGAGGAGAACCCGCACGGCGAAGCCTGCCCGTTCCTCGGCCTGCGAGACGATCCGACCGCCAGGCACACCTCCGCGAACATGAACCACTACTGCCACGCGGGCGAATGGCCGCAGCCCACGCAGCCCTCCCACCAGGTGAGCTATTGCCTGAGCCCGCACTGGTCGCTCTGTGAGAACTGGGAACAGGCTACCGAGCGACCCCAGCCGACGCGGGTGGCCGAAGAGGCTCCCGCCCAGGAGAGTGGTTTCCTGCGCAGGGCCAGGGAGCGCCGTAACAATGTGCTCGGCGAGATGGACAACCTTTCCGCCCTGTACTACCGCGAGGAGCCTGCTCCGCCCGTCCAGGAGGCCGCGCCGGTGGCCATCGCCGAGGAAGAGGAGGTTGCGGACTATGGCACCCCCCAGGACGTCACAGACGACGGCGGCGACTATGCGCCGCTGACGTCCGTTGCCGACGTGGCCCCCGAGCTCACCGTACCGGCGGCGGATGTCCGCACGTACACGGACGTCTGCCCGCACCTGGCCCTGCCCGATGACCCGGACCGCTGGGTGCCGTACCCGCACGCCGACAACCACTGCCTGGCCCTGGTACCCGCACAGGCGATCGGCGCGGCGTATCAGATTGGCACCTGCTGCACCGCCTCCTGGCGTGAGTGCCCGCGCTGCCGGTTCGCAGACAACGCCCCCGAGGATGACGAGGAGCCCGACGCGCAGGAGGTGGTCTCGGCCGACCCCTTCGCGCGCACGCCCGCACGCGCCCCCCTCACCGAGGAAGTGCCAGAGGAGCCCGTGGCCGAGCACGTCGCCGAGGAGCCTCCGCTTCGCCCGGCAACCCCGTGCCCTTACCTGGGGCTGGCCGACGACGAGGACACCTGCCGGCCCACCCCCCATGCCGACAACCACTGCCACACCCGGGCCACGCCCTATGCCGTCCTGACCGGCCACCAGGAGCGCGTCTGCCTGAGCGGCGACTGGCAGAGCTGCCCGCGGTTCCACGCCACTCTGGACGGCATGCTGCTCAGCGACATGGAAGAGTCCGAGCGTTCCGCGCCCAAGCGCGGCCGTCTGGCCAAGTGGGTGAGGACGTTGCTGGCGGTGTTTATCGGTGCGGCCGTCCTGACGGTTCTGTACCTGATCTTCAAGCCCTTTGAGCTGCCCCCGGCCTGGCTGGGGCGCTTCCTCGCCTAAGGCCGCCCACGATCCGGCCGGACGCCGCCCGTGGCAGGTAGTCGGGAGCCTGCTGCGGGCGGCGTCCGGCATGTGCAGGCCGGCGGCAACCCTCAGGCCAGAGTCATCCCCGTTTGACCTCTCCGCTGGTTGGCCCTAGTATGCAGGAACGCGCCGCGCGCCGGACCCTGCCACCCCGCCAGGGCGTGGCCGTCCCGCTCACATCCCACCGGCGCGGGCGATCGCGTCGGGCGACGGGCGCCCCCTTCGGTCGGCATGGCGGGGCAGCGCCCGCCGGGCGGTGGACACGCCGGCCGGGCGGCGATCAGCGCGTGGCCCATGATAGGAGCGAGAGGATGCGTGCATGGCGACGGATGACGATGTACAGGTAGCGGATGACTCGGCGCTGGGAGGGGCGCGGAGCGTGGGCCTGGTCCGCACCAAGACCTGGACCTACTCGGGGCCACCCCTGGAGCTCGACTGCGGCCGCACGCTGAGCCCCGTGACGATCGCCTACGAGACCTACGGGGAGCGGAACGAGGCGGACGACAACGCCATCCTGATCTTCCACGCCCTCTCCGGAGACGCCCACCTGGCCGGCTATCACAGCGCGGACGATCGCCGGCCCGGCTGGTGGGACACCATGGTGGGGCCCGGCAAGGCCTTTGACACAGACAAGTACTATGTGATCTGTGCCAACATCATCGGCGGCTGCAAGGGCAGCACCGGCCCTTCGAGCATCAACCCCGAGACGGGCCGTCCCTACGGCCTCGACTTTCCCATGGTCACCATCGGAGACATGGTCAAGGCGCAGAGGCTCCTGGTGGACCATCTGGGCCTGCGGCGGCTCCTCGCCGTCGTCGGCGGCAGCATGGGGGGAATGCTGGCCCTCGATTGGGCCGTCCGCTACCCCGGCCATGCCGCTGCCGTGCTGGCCATCGCCACGACGGCACGCCTGAGCGCCCAGGGAATCGCCTTCAACGAGGTCGGCCGCCAGGCGATCATGGCCGACCCGCACTGGCACGAGGGCGACTATTACGGGCGCACCCCGCCGCGGGCCGGGCTGGCCATCGCGCGCATGGTGGGCCACATCACCTACCTGTCAGACGAGCAGATGCACGTCAAGTTCGGGCGACGCCTGCAGAACGGGGATACCCTGGGGTACGATTTCCGCACGCAGTTCCAAGTGGAAAGCTACCTGCGCTACCAGGGCACCAGCTTTGTGAAGCGGTTCGACGCCAACTCGTATCTGTACATCACCAAGGCAATCGACTACTTTGACCTGGCCAACGGTCACCGCTCACTGGTTGAGGCCTTCCGGGGCGTGCGCTGCGAGTTCCTGGTCGTGTCCTTTTCGAGTGACTGGCTGTTCCCCACCGCGCAGGCCAAAGAGGTCGTCCGCGCTGCGCAGGCCAACGGCATCCAGACGACCTTCTTTGAGATCCCCAGCCCGCACGGCCACGACTCGTTCCTGTTGCCCAACGTCCAGCAGGAGGAGGCTGTGGCCGGCTTCCTGGCCAAGGTGCACGCGCAACTGCGCGCGGAAGAGCGGAGGGACTCCTGATGGGACAGATCTTTGGCGGGGAGCATCGCGAGACCAAGCGCCGGCTGGACTATGAGCTGATCGAGGGGATGGTGCCGGTGGGCTCGCGCGTGCTGGACCTTGGCTGTGGCGACGGCCAGCTCCTCGCGCTGCTGGCCCAGCGCAAGCAGTGCCAGGGCTACGGCATCGAGATCAACGACCACCTCGTAACGGCCTGCCTGCGCCGGGGGGTGGCCGTGTATCACGGCGACATGCTCGAGGGGATCGAGCACCTCGGCGATGGCTCGTTTGACGTGGTCATCCTCGGGCAGACGCTGCAGCAATCCGCCGACCCGCTGCGCGTCGTCCGGGAGATGCTCCGCGTGGGCACTAGTGCCATCATCAGCTTCCCCAACTTTGGCTACTGGCGCACGCGCCTGCAGCTTCTCCTCCGCGGGCGCATGCCCCGGCACGACTTGCTGCCCTATACCTGGTACAACACCCCGAACGTGCACCTGTGCACGGTGGCGGACTTTCGCGACCTCTGTGCCGACGAGGGGCTGGCGCGCGTGACGGAGGTGTTCCTCACCCCGCCGGACACGCGCATCGGCCGGTTCCTGGCCAACTGGCGGGCGGGCCTGGCCATCTTTCAGGTCAAGAGGGCCTAGGGGCAGGGCGGTCGGGGAGTGCGGCAGGCGGCCGGCGCGGTCGCTAGCCCTCGCGCCGGTGGGCCTGCTCGAACATGCTCCAGTTGTTCTGGAAGCGGCTCACGCGCGGCGTGACGGTGATCTCCACGTACAGGGTTGGCCCAAAGGGAGTCCCGTCTGGCGTTACCAGGCGCCAGTCGCTGCGGACGGCCCCGGGGCTCTGGGGCGCGCGCATGGGCACCACCACCGCGGCGGCCTGCCCGGGGCGTGCGGCGGGCACCGGCACCGCGTCGCGGTCGCCGAGCGGCGCGCCTCCGACGTGCTCCAGCCTGGTGCCGACCGGCCAGGCGGCCTCCCCCCTGTTGATCATCGACCAGGCTTTGGCAAAGGCGCGGCCGGCGGGCAGCGCGGTGTCGTCGGGCACGGTGAGGTCGCCGGCGTAGGCCGCCCGCGAGGCCGCGGGCGCGGGCGTGGTGGCGGCCTGGTCACCGGCGAACGGCCGTGGGATCCCCTGGGGCGGCGCAGCCGGTTGCTGGGGCAGGGCGCCGGCCTGCGGTAGCGCCGCGGCCACCGAGCCAGGGAGCGGCCCCGTCCAGCGGTGAAAGCCATAGATCTCGCCAGGGCTGACCTCGCTGCGCGAGTGGGGCGCGGCGCCGTAGAACGGGTCGTTGACGACATAGTTCCCGCCCCGCTTGCCGACCACGACAACGGCGTGCGGCAGACGCCCAGGGACGCCCACGCCCACGACGGCAATGGCCGGGTGCCCGTTCTGTAGGTCCTCATCGAGGACGGCCTTGTCTAGCGATGGCCCCAGGTACTGCAGCCCCGCGGGGCGGCAGCCGGCCGGGGGGTCGTCGAGGGCGCCGCAGGCGCCGCTGGAGCAGGCGGCCGGGAACGCCGTGTACCCCTGGTTGGCCCGCAGACACTCGTTGTAGGCCCCCGGGTCAAGGAACGACCCACCCGCATAGTAGGCAAAGATCATGGCCTGCGAGGTGGGGTAGCACCCGGCGTCGGCCATGGTCGTGAACGACTCGGTGGTGCAGCCGTTCAGGTTGCAGCCACAGGTACCCAGTTGTGAACAGCCCCAGCGCTGGTCGCGCTGCGAATAGTAGGGCACCGGCAGCGCGGCCAGGTCGGTGGCCAGGAGCGCGACCGCCTCGGGGGCCGCTGGCCAGGCGACGGCGCCCTGCAGGCCCGACGCCTGCGGCAGGCCTGCAACCGGCGCGGCTGGGCCGGCCGTCGGCTGGAAGCCGAACACCCCCGCCCATACCAGCCCCAGCAGGAGCGCCACCCTCCTGACCCGTGCAGCCCAGCGCGCCATGGACCTCCCTCTCCGCTACCCGCCTACGTGCGCCCTTACTCTATCAGCGGGGTCAGGGCGGAGCGTGAAGGCCCCGTGAAATGTGGCGCTGGGGCGATGCCGGTGGCTGGCAGGCCGTGGGCGGGCCGTGTATACTTGGCCTGGCCGCAAGCGCCACGCACACTGCTACTGATAAGAACCCAGGAGTCCCACAATGCTTCCGACGCGCCGAGTCCTGGCCTACGGGCTGGTGGCCATGGTTGCCTTCCTCGTGTTCCTTCCTTCGGCCGTTTCCGGGGCGAGCCCCGCGCCGCTGTACCTTCCCGAGGTCCACTCGGCGGTGATCCCGACGCCGTCGCCGACGCCCGAGCCCCTTCCAGAGATCCGCGGCGTGTGGGTCAGCCGCTACGACTGGAGCCCGCGAAGCACCTATCCCAGGGCAGAGGTGATCCAGCAGGTGGTGGACGACGTGGTGCAGGGCGGCTTTAACACGATCTTTTTCCAGGTGCGGGCTGCTGGCGATGCCTACTACACCCCGGGGCTGGAGCCCTGGGCGGCGAACCTCACGGGCACTTCGCCTCAGGACCTGGGGCAGGATCCGGGCTGGGACCCGCTGGCCGAGATGGTGTGGCGCGCCCATGCCGCGGGCCTGCAGGTGCACGCCTGGATGAATGTGGCGCCCGTCTGGCAGTGGCCCGCCGACCCCACCAAGCCCGTGCCGCCCGATAACCTCACACCGCCAGCACTTCTCTACCGGCTGAGCTGGGCGCCGTCCATGGTCCCGGGGGGCTACGGACTGGGCAATGACTGGCGCGTCAAGGACTCACAGGGCAACGGCGCCAGCTACGACGCCAATGCATACCTGAACGCCAACCTGGCTGCTCCTCAGGTGCAGGAGCACATTGCCGCGGTCGCGACGGACATCGCCACGCGCTATGTCGTGGACGGCATCCACCTGGACTATGTGCGCTACCCGGGCAGGGATTACTCGTACGATGAGCTCACGGTCAAGGCCTGCGGCGCCGACCCGGCCTGCCCTGGGGTGAGCGACGAGGCTTGGCGCGGAGCCTACCAGCGCGAGGGGGTGGCGAGGCTGGTGGCCCGCGTGGCCGCCCAGGTGCGCGCCGCGCGCCCAGGCATCTGGGTGTCAGCGGCGGGCTGGCCGCAGTACCGCAACGTGGTGTGCATCGAAAGACCGCCGGGGCCGAGCGGCGAGTACCGGGCGCCGCTCTGCGTCACCACCACGCGTGGGTACGACGATATGTACCAGGACTACTATGCCTGGTTGGCCGACGGCAGTGTGGACTTTGTGACGCCGATGCTCTACACCTGGAGCACACAATCGGAGCTGGGCAGCGGTTACGCAGAGGCGCGGGCGCTGTGGAGTGCCGGCGTGTCGGACCAGGCGGCCAGCGCCCAGGGGCGCCTGATGCTGCCCGGCATCGGCGCGTACGACGCGGGTCAGACCTCCAGCCTGCCGTTCGAGGAGATCGCCGCGCGGATCCAGATCTCCAGGGACATGGGGGCACGCGGGCACGTCATCTTCCGGCTCGCCTACCTGAGGGGGAACGGCTACCTCGACGCCCTGCGCGCCGGACCGTACGCCCAGCCGGCCAACTGGCCGTGACGAGCGACCCAACGGAGGGACCGCTATGCAGCAGGTGACCGTCTTCCGCCAGCCCGGCCGCTTCGCCGGCTGGCCGGCCAACTATGGCATCTGGTCCTGGCCGGGGTCCGCAACCGGGCGCGACGAGATCGTGGTCGGCTTTACCCTGGGCTACCACCTCTCCAGCACCACTTCGCACGCGCGCGACCGCGAGAGGCCCTTTGTGACCATGCTGGCCCGCAGCCAGGACGGCGGGGCCCATTGGGCTGCCGCGCCCTTCTCAGGGCCGACGCCGGGCGGCCGCGCGCTGTCCGCCGATGAGCACATGGTTGAGGCGCTGGGCCTGGGCGTCGCCCTGGCCGACCCGTCCTCCGCCAACCTGCCTCAGGATCCGCCGGGCGGCATCGACATGGCTGACCCGAACCTGGCGCTGATGTTCGCCCGCACCGGGCTGCGCCGCGGGGTGCGCTCGCTCTACTACTACTCCGCCGACCGCTGCCACACTTGGAACGGCCCTTACTGGCTGCCCGATTGGGGCCAGCCCGGGATCGCGGCGCGCACCTCCTACACCATCGACGGCCCGCGCTCGGCCACCGTCTTTCTGACGGCCAACAAGCAGTCCAGCGGAGAGGAGGGTCGCGTCTTTTGCGCCCGAACCACCGACGGGGGCCGCACCTTCCCGTTCCTGTCCTGGATCGGCCCGGAGCCGGAAGGGTTCGCCATTATGCCGGCGGGGCTGCGCCTGTCGGAGAGGCGCATGCTGTGCGCGGTGCGCTGCCGCGGAGGGCGGGATGCCTCCGGGGCGCGGGGCGCCTGGATCGACCTATATGCCTCCGAAGATGATGGCGCCTCATGGGCCTGGCTGGCCCGGCCAGTGACCTTCCGGAGCGGCGGGCACAGCGGCAACCCGCCCACGCTGACCCGCCTGTACGACGGACGGCTCTGCCTGACCTACGGCGACCGGGACGGCCCGCCCTTCCGCATGTGCGCCCGCCTCAGTGCCGACGACGGCGCCACCTGGGGGGCCGAGATCGTCCTGCGTGACGATGGCGGCAGCCCGGACCTCGGTTACCCGCGCACGGTGGAGCGCTCGGACGGGGCGATCGTCACCGTCTACTACTGGAACGACCGGCCGGACGGCGATGGGGAGCGCCACATCGCTGCAACGATCTGGCGCCCCGGCCCGGCCTAGACGGCCCCGCAGGAGGGCCTTCGTTCCTGGCGCTGGTGCCGCGCCGGAGCCGACTCGCCCACGAACAGAGGCCCCTCGCCAAGTGGCGAGGGGCCTCTTCCTTACCAAGCACACCAGCACGCACCGGGAGGGTGCTAGGCCTCCCTCTCCTCTTGGGCGGGAGAGGGGAGCGCCCCGTCGACGACGGCATCATTTAGATTGGGTGCCGGCGTCACCCGGACGAAGATCCCCACCAGCGTCGTCAGCACGGCGAACACCGCCGAGGTGGCCAGGAAGCTAGCCGGCATGCCGAACGCATCGGCAACCCCGGCCCCCACCGTGGGGCCCAGGGCGTTCCCGCCGGCCTGCGCCCCGGAGGAAAAGCCCAACACCGCCCCGCGCCGATCGGCGGGGGCGGAGCGGGCCAGCAGGGCGTTGGCCGTGGGCATGATGCCCCCCATGAAAATCCCGTGGATGCCCCGCCAGATCATCAGCTGCCCGGCCGTGGCCACAAAGGCCTGAGGTATCGCTAGCAGGGCGACGCCTGTCATGCTCACCACCAGGGTGCGCTTTTGGCCAAAGCGATCCCCCACCCAGCCGATCCCCACAGCGGCCAGCGCCGCAGACACAGCCGTGATCGAGGTCAAACTGCCCGACAGCGTGGCCAGGTGCGGCGAATCCGGGGCCAGCGCCTTGACGTACATCGGGATGACGGGGTTGAGCACCGAGTTCGCAAAGCTCGTGCCGGCCAGGCTGCCGACGAGAAGCAGCGAGTTGGCCCCCACCAGCTGGAGGATGGTGCCCACGCCGAGCCTGGCGCGGGGGCGAGCCGGCTGCGGTGCCTTGGCGTCGCGCGTCTCACGGATCAGGAAGATGATCGTTACTGTCGAGAGGGCCATGAGCCCGGCGGCGCCCGGGAACACCGCGCGATAGCCAAAGGCATCAGCCGCCAGCCCGCCAAGGAAGGGGCCCACGGCGTTGGCCACGAACTGGGTCATCTGCAGCATGCCCAGCGAACGGCCCAGGCTGGCCTCCGGCGTGCCCGTGGCCACCAGGGTCATGGCTGCAGAGACTGTCCCACACATGATCCCCTGGGCCACGCGCAGGACGAGCATCTGGCCCGGGGTGTGGACCAGCGACATCAGAAAGACGAGGACCATCGCCGCCGCGGTCGAGCGGATGAGCATGATCTTGCGGCCGTAGCGATCGGCCAGGCCGCCCCAGATTGGCGCCGCGAACATCATCGCCAACATGCCGGCGGTCTGGAAGCCGGCCGTCCAGTTCATGGCCTCCGTGTCAGAAAACGAGGTAAAGGTCTGCAGGTAGTAGGGGAGGAACGAGCCATAGGACGAGAAGCCAATCAAGGTGAGGAGCTGCGCTCCGCAGATGGCATACAGGTTGCGTTTCCAGCCCTTCATCAGACGGCGACTCCTCCGGTTGCTATCAGTAGATGAGACAACACGAGGCCTGTGGAGTGGCCCACCGGCCGCAACGCCAATGAGGATAGGCTCATCGCGCGGCAGTGTCAACGTCGCTTCGCTGGCGCACTATGCGGGCACCGGGGGGAGGCGCAGGGCGTTCACGGACGGCCCCCGGCAGGTCTGTGGCGCCGGCTGCCGAAGAGGCGCCGCACGATGGCCGCCCAGGGGCGCGTGCCCAGGTCTGCGGCGATGATAGCATCGACGACCTCGGGCAGGGCCTCGTCCCCGGGGTAGACCAGGTATAGGGGGGAAGACGCGGGAGCGAAGCGCAAGAAGAGGTGGCGCAGCCCGCGAAACCCGTGTAGCGCTTGAAGGTGCCTCGCCAGCCTGGCCGCCGCCCGCGCTGCTGGCGCCCTTGCCGATTCGGCGGCCGAGGAGACCGGATGCGTGAGGCCCAGGCTGAAGCAGCGCGCGCCGCGCGCGGCGGACCAGCGGAAGGCGGCCATCAGCAAGAACTCTAGCGTCCCGGGCAGGGCGTCGGCACGCTGGCGGAGGACGTCCAAAGTGGCGTCACCGCTGCCCGGGGCCAGCACGATGTTCGCAAAGGCCGATATCTGCCCTGACGCGTCGCGCACCACGATCACGGGACAGGTGCGCACATAGGCCTCGTCGAACCAGCCTACCGAGAAGCGCATCTCGGACTGGCGGCGTGTGGCCAGCCATTCCTCACTCACGATCTCCAGCTCATCCATCACCTCGCCCGACAGGGGGGGCGGGTAGGCCCACAGGGTGTGGCCGCGCAAAGCCAGGCGCTGCTCGCTGGCCTGCAGGGCGGGGTCCTCGGCGGGCCTTTCCTCGAGGGCGCCCAGGTCTATGCTGCTTTCATAGCCTACCAGCATGGCCTCTAGGCCCGAACGTCGGTAGGTCTCCAGATGGTCGCCACTCACGAGGTGAAAGGCCGGCAGCAGCCGGCGCGCCTGGCAGCGCGCCACGAACGCCGCGACGGTGGCCCCGGCCGTCTGCTCGGGGCCGACCGGGTCCCCGAGGGCCAGGGCGACCCGCCCCTGCCGCACGTAAGCCACCAGCGACTCACCCGGGCCGAAGCTATAGGCCTTGTCTGGGAAGAGGGACAGGTGGGCCAGCGGGCCGCGTCCCGCGGCGCGCACAATGCCGTCGGCCTGGCGGCGCTCTGCGGCGGAGGCCGGACGGCGCGCGGCCACGGCGCGCACGAGCAAGGCCAGCGCGTACAGGCCCGCAGCCAGCGCCACGTTCCTGACCACTGTGGGGAACTGCAGGGCGCGTTCCGTCAGGGGCGTGAGCGGCGCGGCGGAGCCCACGCCGAGCAGCGCCAACGTCTGCTGCAGGGCGGTGGAGAGCGAGGGAGGCTCCGCATACTGCCCGGTCAAGAGCACAAAGCCGAGAGTGCCAAAGGTGATGGTGAGCAGCGCGCCAGAGAGCAGAGCGCGCCCGGCCTGCCCACAGCGCGGCGACTCGCGCCCGGCATAGTAGGCGCCCTTCTGGAACCAGAGCAGCGTGGCCGTCCCAGCGATCAGGCTGGCGGCGGCATAGTCGTGCCACACGGCCAGGCTACAGGCCAGGGCAGCGCCCAGGAGGGCCATCGCGCCTTGCCAGGCCTGCCTCCTCCGCTCCAGCAGGCCGCGCACGTTCACCAGCAGGCCATAGGCCACCAGTACAGAGGACGCGCTGGCCAGTGGGCTGGCAGGCCGCCTGCCCAGCGCTGCGGTCACCGGGAAGCGAGGGGGCACCGCGGGCAGAATGGTGCGCAGAATGCCCAGCACGGCGATGGCGATCAACAACACGCTCGCGAACCGCACCAGCCAAGCGGCGCGCCGTGGGCGCCTGGCCGCGCCAAAGGCCCGCAGCCTGCGCAGCATCAGGAACCCAACGCCCAGCGGCAGCCAGAGGGCCAGGCCGCGGTAGGCGAACGGGATAATGGCCGCCTCGGCCATCGGGAGGCCCAGGGCGGAGATGGTCGCCGCCATGGCTTCCTCGACAAAGCCGACCCCTTGTGGAGTGATGCTGATGGTGAGGAACAGGAAGGCGATCACGTAGGCGGCGACCGGCAACGCCACGGGCACCGGCCCGTGGAAGGCGCGGAACACGGCCCCCAACGTGACCATGTGCGCCGAGTGGAGCCCCGCAGCCACCGGGAGCAGGGCGATGACCTGCCAGGGGCTCTGCCGCAGCGGTGCGGCGGCGGCGGCGAACTCGGCGGCGCTGCGCTCCGCCCAGCCCTCGGCGAGAAAGGGGTGCCGGCGCAGGAGGCGGGCCACGCCGTTGGCGCTGGTCTGGATCCAGCCGAGGAGGGCCTGCATGGCCACAGGGCGCCCGAAAGCCAGCGCCAGCAGGCCCGTCTGAACCAGGGCGAAGGCATAGTACAGCGCCGCCGTGACCGTGTGATAGCTACCGCGCGCGGACTGCTGCGACAGGTACACGATCGCCCAGGTGAGGAAGGGCGTGAAGGACAGCAGGTTCAGGACGTGTACCAGCAGGGCGCCGGCGGTCGCCAGCGCCGGAGACTCGCCGCGGCGGGCCGCATCGTCGGCGTAGAGCGCCACACCGCCCGTCCCGCCGGTTGGCAGGGTTGCGTTCATGAACAGGGCGCAGACGCCAAGGGGAACATACCCAAGATAGCGACCGCGCACCCCCACCAGCGTGAGCACCCGGTAGTAGAGGAACGCGTTCCCCGCGTAAAAGGTCGCCTCGGCGAGCACCGCCGCCAGCAGCCAGGGCCAGGCGCCGTGCGCCAGGATGGTGCCCACCCGCTCTAGCTCACCCAGGTTGCTGAGCACGGCGTAGGCAAAGAGAGCGATCAGCAG
>JAAZBY010000243.1 GCA_012513595.1 Chloroflexota bacterium | reverse complement strand
GCACCCGATCTGATCGCGCAACTGCGCCCGGCGCAAAGGAGTGTCATCCGATGATCGTCGTCAAGGTAGGGGGCAGCGAGGGGATCGACCTGGGCAGGGTCTGTGCCGACGTTGCTGCCCTGGTGCGCGAGGGCCAGCGCCTGGTGCTGGTGCACGGGGGGTCGCACCGCACCAACGTCGTCGCTGAGCTGCTCGGCCACCCGCCCGAGTTCGTCACCTCGGTGAGCGGGTACACTTCCCGCCGTACCGACCGAGAGACGCTGCGCATTTTCGAGATGGTATACTGTGGCGAGGTGAACAAGGGGATCGTCGAGACGTTGCAGGCTCTTGGCGCCAACGCCGTGGGCCTCTCCGGCCTGGACGGCCGCCTCCTCGAGGGCCGTCGCAAGGAGGCCATCAAGGTGGTGCAGGACGGGCGGCGCCGCGTCATCCGCGATGACTATACCGGCACCGTGGAAAAGGTGAACACGTCGCTCCTGGGCCTGCTCCTCGACCACGGCTACCTGCCGGTCATCACGCCGCCGGCCATCAGCACCGAGAGCGAGGCGATCAACGTCGACGGTGACCGCGCCGCGGCCATGATCGCTGCCGCCCTGGGGGCCGACACCCTCGTGATCCTATCGAACGTGCCCGGGCTTCTGCGTGACTTTCCGGACGAGGACACCCTCATCCGCCACATAGACCCAGCCCGGGCGGAAGAGTCCATGGCCCACGCCCAGGGACGCATGCGCATCAAAATGCTGGGCGCCATGGAGGCGCTCGAGAAGGGCGTCGGCCGGGTGATCTTTGCTGACGGCCGGGTGGACCAGCCCGTCCACCGCGCCCTGGCCGGGGAGGGCACCCTGATCGGCCCACAACGCTAGCCACCACACCCATGCCATAGGAGGAGTTGCATGACTGCCATCCTGACAGAGCGCCGCTACAACAGTGGCGTAGAGTCGCAGCGCGACGTCGCTATCGTGCGCGGGCTAGGCGCCCGCATCTGGGACAATACGGGACGTGAGTACATCGACTGCGTCGCCGGGCACGGCGCCGCCAACGTCGGGCACTGCCACCCGGTAGTCGTAGCCGCCATCCAGCAGCAGGCCGCCCGCCTGATCATCTGCTCCACCGTGTTTGAGAACGACGTCCGCGCCCGCCTGCTCGAACGCCTCGTGGCGCTGGCCCCCGGTGACCTGAACCGCGCCTTCCTGGCCAACTCGGGGACCGAGGCGGTCGAGGCGGCACTCAAGTTCGCCCGCCTGTCCACCGGGCGCCCGGGGATCATCGCCGCGCGGCAGTCTTTCCACGGGCGAAGCATGGGGGCGCTCTCAGCCACCTGGGACCCCAAGTACAGAAAGCCCTACGAACCTCTTGTGCCGGGCTTCACGCACGTCCCCTATGACGACGGCGAGGCGCTGCGGGCGGCCGTCGACGACACCACCGCCGCCGTCATCCTCGAGGTCGTGCAGGGGGAGGGGGGCGTCAACGTCGGCGCCCCGGATTACCTGCGCGGCGCGCAGGAGATCTGCCGCTCGCGCGGGGCTCTCTTGATCATCGACGAGGTGCAGACCGGGTTCGGCCGCACGGGCCGCATGTTCGCCTGCGAGCACTATGGCCTGGAGCCGGACCTCATGGCGGTGGCCAAGAGCATGGCCGGCGGCGTGCCCATGGGCGCCTGCCTGATCGGCCCGCGCGTGGCGAACCTCCAGCCGGGCCTACACGGCAGCACTTTTGGCGGGAACCCCCTGGCTTGCGCCGCGGCGTTGGCCACCCTCGACGTCCTGACCCGCGGCGACCTGGTTGCGGAGGCCGAGAGAAAGGGCGCCTGGGTGCGCGAGCGACTGCGGGCCATGGACTCGCGCCTCATCCGCGAGGTGCGCGGCCTGGGCCTGATGATCGGCGTGGACCTGCGCAAGAGGGTCACGCCGTACCTCAAGGCGCTGGCCGACCAGGGCGTGATGGCCCTGCCGGCCGGCAGCACCGTGCTCCGCCTGCTGCCGCCGCTGGTGATCACCGACCAGGAGCTGGCCACCGTGTGCGACGCGGTCGAGCGCGTGCTGACCGCCGAGGCCGCCGCGTGACCGGCCACCCGGCCGTCGGCGCCGATGGCGGGCGCGCCATCGCCTTGCTCACCGAGATGGTGCGCATCCCCAGCCCCTCCGGGCGGGAGGAGCGCCTGGCCGAGTACCTCGTGGCAGCCATGGGGGAGCTCGGCCTGCGCTCCGAGAGCGACGCGGCCGGCAATGCCGTCGGCGAACTGGGCGACGGGCCGCGGCATGTCGTCCTGGTGGGCCATATGGACACTGTGCCGGGCGACATCCCCGTCCGTCGCGAGGGAAACGTGCTCTGGGGGCGCGGCACCGTCGACGCCAAGGGCCCCCTGGCCGCCTTCGTGATGGCCGTGGCCCTCCTCGGGCCGCGCCCCGGCACGCGCTTTACGGTCGTCGGCGCGGTGGAGGAGGAAGCGGCCACCTCCAGGGGCGCCCGCCACGTCGCCGCGCGCTACCAGCCGGACTATGCCATCATCGGTGAACCGAGCGGCTGGGACCGCATCACCCTGGGGTACAAGGGGCGCCTGCTGCTGGATTATGCGCTGGAGCGCCCCATGGCGCACTCGGCCGGGGAGGCCCGCGCCGCCTGCGAAGAGGCCGTGGCCTACTGGCAGCAGGTCTATGCCTGTGCCGAGGCGTTCAACCGTGACAAGGAGGGGCGCTTTGCCACCCTCGACCCCTCGTTGCGGAGCATGAGCTCGTCGAGCGACGGGCTGGCCGAGCGCGTGGCCATGACCATCGGCCTGCGCCTGCCGCCCGAGATCGACGTCGACGCCCTCACGCGCAGTTTGGTCGGCTGGGCCGCGGGGGCCACGGTGACCATGCGCGGCCTGGAGGCGCCCTTTCGCGCCGGCAAGCGCAATCCGCTCTGCAGTGCCTTCCTGGCTGCCATCCGCGCGGCGGGCGGCCGGGCCGCGTTCGTCACCAAGACGGGCACGTCGGACATGAACGTGCTCGGCCCGCGCTGGGGGTGCCCCATCCTGGCCTATGGCCCTGGGGACTCGGCCTACGACCACACGCCCGACGAGCAGATCGACCTCGGCGAGTACCTGCGCAGCATCGACGTGCTGCGAGGCGCCCTGGAGAGGCTCGCGTCCATCTGACGCGGCATAGCAGCAGGGGCCCGGCGGGCGCGGCGGAATCCGTCGCGCGTGCCGGGCCCCGTTGAGTCAAGTGGACGGCGGCCGCCTAGTTCGCCAGTGGCGGGCGGGCGGCCTCCTCCGGCACCAGGGCCAGGAGCCGCTCGGCAACCGGCGCGAACTCCTCCGCGGCGTACTCCTCCAGCCGGCCCTCGTCACCCAGCCGGGCGATCTCGGGGTCGATCGGCAGGCGCCCGAGGAGCGGCACGCCCATGCTGGCAGCCACCTCGGCCGCCTGCGAGGGGCCGAACAGCTCGGTGACCTCCCCGCAGGAGGGGCACGCCAGGTAGCTCATGTTCTCGATCAGCCCCAGGACGGGGATGTGCAGCTGCTCGGCCATCGAGGCCGCCTTACGCACCACCATGCCGGCCAGCCCCTGGGGCGTGGTCACCAGCACGATGCCGTTCAGCGGCAACGACTGCATGACCGTGAGTGATGCGTCTGAAGTGCCGGGCGGCAGGTCGACGATCAGGGTATCCAGATCGCCCCAGACCACGTCTCCCCAGAACTGCTTGATCGCCCCGGCGATGAGCGGCCCCCGCCAGATCACCGCCTGGTGCGGGTCGGCCAGCAGCAGGTTGATCGACATGACCTTGATGCCGCCTTCGGTCAGCACCGGCAGGATGCCCAAGGGGCTCCCCAGCGGGCGCGGCTCACCCTGGAGGAGCATCCGCGGGATGCTCGGCCCGGTGATGTCCGCGTCGAGGATGCCCACCGACCGCCCCTTCCTCCGCAGCGCCACGGCCAGCAGGGCCGCCACGGACGACTTGCCCACCCCGCCCTTGCCGCTCACCACGGCGATGACCTGGCGGATGCGGTTGGCGCCCGCTGCGGACCCCCCCGCCTGCGCCGGGGCGCCAAAAACGGCCCGCTTCTCCTCGGCCGTCATCTCACGCAGGTTGATGATCACATCGTGGATGCCCGGGACGTCCAGCACGGCGGCGCGTGCATCGGCCTGGATGCGCCCCTGCAGGGGGCAGGCCATGGTCGTGAGCGCCAAGGTGAAGGTGAGGCGTCCGTCCTCCATCGCCAGGTCGTGGACCATGCCCAGCTCGACGATGCTGCGGTCCAGCTCGGGGTCCATGACCTCTTCCAGGGCCCTGCGGGCCAGGGCCAGCGTGTCTATCTTGGCCACCGCAAACTCCCTTCGCACTGTCGGAAAGGCTCGCGCCAATCCGCGATTCTTGTGTGTCCCGCTCGACATTATACCACCAGGTGGGCGAATGCGCACAACCCGGGCGACGAGTCAAACGCTTTGCCTAGCAGCCGCGCGGCGTCGCTTCGGATTGTGCCGGCAGCGGCGCAGCGCTATACTCGCCGGAGTTGCCGGCCGCTCGTCGTCGGCCGTGGTGAGGGCCGCTCAGGCAGAGGAGGATGCCCGGTGGTACACACGATCCGCGTGGCCAGCGTTTCCATGTCTCACGAGCTGCGCAAACCGCAGAGCCCCGAGGACAACCTGCGCTACGTCGCCGAGGTGGTCGCCGAACTGGCGCCCATCCAGCCTGACCTGGTGGCCCTGCCGGAGATCTTTTCCACGGCCGGGCTGGGCTCGGGCGGCGAGCGCCTGCCCCAATCGGTCGAGCCGCTGCAGGAGCTGGCCCGTCGGCACCACACCTACATGGTCGGTTCGCTCTACCTGGAGCGCGACGGGCGTCGCTACAACACCGCCGTGGTCGTGGACCGCGACGGGAACGTGCTCGGCGGTTATGACAAGATTCACCCCACCGAGGGCGAGATCGAGGGGGGCATCGCCCCGGGCGCGCACAACCAACCCCCCATCCGCACCGAGATCGCCACCATCGGCCTGCAGATCTGCTTTGACGCCAACTGGCCCGCGGGCTGGGCCAGCCAGGTCGCCGATGGGGCGGAGCTGATCGTGTTCCCCTCGGCCTTCCCGGGCGGGCGCCTGCTGGAGGCGTTGGCCCTCGGTTACTCCGTCTGGGTGGTGCCCTCGGTGTGGTCACTGCACTCGGGCATCATCGACAACATGGGGCGTTGGGTGGCCCGCACCGACCGGTTCGCCCGCTGGGCCTCGGCGGACGTCAACCTGCAGCGCAGGGTCTTCCACTGGGACTTTCAGGGCCCGCGGGTGAAGGACATCGTGGCCAAGTACGGCCGGCGGGTAAACGTCGAGACGTTCGGCCCCGAGGCGCTCTTTACCCTCGAGCCGACCGACCCGAGCCTGAGCATCGCCGAGATCATCGCCGAGTTCGAACTGGTGACCTATCGCGACTATATCGCCCGGGCCACCGCGGCGCAGGATGCGGCCCGTTAGGGCGGGCGCATTCCCGTACGCCAGGAAGGAGCGCCTGCCATGAGAGACATCTCCGTCGGCCTGATCGGCTGTGGCGGGTTCATGCGCGCCATGCATCTGCCCCACCTTCTCGAGAGCGACCTGTTCCGCGTGGCGGCCACCTGTGATGTGGACCTGGCCGCCGCCGAGGCGCTCCGCGCCGCTTCCGGGGCGGAGTACGCCACGGCCGACCCCGACCGGCTACTGGCTGACCCGGGCATCGACGCCGTCATCATTGCCACCCGGCACGACTCACACGCGGCCCTGACCATCGCCGCCGCCCAGGCCGGCAAGCACGTCCTGTGCGAAAAGCCGATGGGCCTGAACGAGCGCGAATGCCGCGCCGTGGCGGCCGCCGTGCGGGCCGCGGGCGTCAAGTACACCGTGGGGTACAATCGCGGCATGGCGCCGCTGATCGTGCGGGCGCGGGAGATCCTGGCCGGCCTGCCGGCGAAGCGCCTGATCTATCACCGCATCCAGGCCCCCTTCCCCCAGACGCACTGGACGCATCTTCCCGCGGTCGGCGGTGGGCGCTTTGTGGGCGAGGGCTGCCACATCTTTGACCTGCTCTGCGAGCTGGTGCCGGCGCCGCCCGTCGCGGTCTACGCCTCGGGCGGTACCTTCCTGGACCCGGCCGTGGTGCACATCCCAGACAGCGGCATTGTGACGGTCACCTTCGCCGACGGCTCGGTCGGCACCACGCTGATCGCCTCCGACGGCTGCGCCCGGTTCCCGAAAGAGTCCACCGAGATCTATTGCGCCGGCACGGCCATCCTCATCGACGACTTTTCCCGGCTGACCTATCGCGGCGGCAGCGCCGACAAGGACGTCGTCCTGGCCCTGCCCGCCCAGGATAAGGGGCACGCGCAAGAGTTGCAGCAGTTCGGCTAGGCGATCCTGGAGGGCCGCCCCGCCCCGAACGATCTACCGCGGGCTTTGCGCGCGGCGCTGATCAGTTTCCGAGTGCTGGAGTCGATCTCCAGCGGCCAGGTCGTGGCCATCGATTCATCCGAGTACGAGGCGTAGAGGAGAGTGCTATGAGTGGAGTACTGCGCATCGGCATCATCGGTTTTGACACGTCACATGTGCCGGCCTTTACCCGGCTGCTGAACGACGCCCAAGACCCCTTCCACGTGCCCGGCGGCCGGGTCGTAGCCGGGTTCCCGTCCTTCAGCAAGGACCTCGAAGCCTCCTACAGCCGCGTGGACGGCTTTGTCGCCGATGTCTCCGGGCCGTACGGCGTCGAGATCGTCGACTCGGCCGAGGCCCTCGTTGACAGGGTCGACGCCGTCCTCCTCGAGAGCGTCGACGGGCGTCGCCACCTGGCCGAGATCCGCCCGGTGCTGGCGGCGCGCAAGCCGGTTTACGTCGACAAACCCCTGGCAGCCTCCTACCGTGAGGCGGCGGAGATCGCCCGCCTGGCGGCCCACTACCGCTGTCCGCTCTTTTCCTCCTCCTCGCTCCGCTTTGACGCCAACATCGCGGCCGTCAAGGCCGACCCCGGCTTGGGCAAAGTCCTGGCCTGTGATGCGTTCAGCCCGGCCAAGCTCGATCCCACGAACCCTGGGTTGTTCTGGTACGGCATCCATGGCGTGGAGATCCTCTACACCTTCATGGGCGTCGGCTGCCAGAGCGTGTACGCCCACGCGAGCGACGACCACGACGTGGTCGTGGGCCGCTGGGCCTCCGGCCGGGTGGCCAGCATGCGCGGCATTCGCGAGGGGAGCCTGGGTTACGGCGCGACAGTCTTTGCCGAGGGCCAGGTAGCCCAGGTGCAATACTCCAAGCAGATCCCCATCTACGCGCAGCTACTGAAGGAGATCGTGCCCTTCTTCCAGGGCGGTCCCGCGCCGGTCGCCGTCAGTGAGACGCTGGAGATCATGGCCTTTATCGAGGCGGCCATCATCAGTCAGGCGCAGGGGCGCGAGGTGGCCCTCAGCGAGGTGATGGGCTAGCGCAGACGGGTGTTCCCAGGTTGGGCGCACCCATTGTCCGCGAGCACGCGTGTCTTGCAGGGTTTACGCCACGTTCATGCAGCGTTGGCGGTTCTCTGCAACAATGAGATCCAGGGGCGCCCGCGGCGGGCTACCGTTGCGCGTGCCCCTGGCCGTGTGATCGCACAACGCTTGGAAGAGGCGATATGGCTCAAGAGCACACTCCCTCTCAGGTCATGGTGATATCCGCCGCCGGCCGCTGGCGTGAGGCAACCTGTACGCGCCTGCGGGCCGCCGGGCACGATGTCGCCGTGGCCGACAGCCCCGCCGAGGCTCTCGGGCTGGTCGTGCGCGTGCCGGTCCGGGCCGTCATCCTGGATCACACCCTGGCCCAGGCCGAGGCCTTTGACCTCGTCGACGAGCTGCGCCTCCTGTCACCGGGGATCGCGATCCTCTACGCCTCGCCTGTGTCAGAGGCTCCCCGCTGGGAAGCGATTGTGAGCGCCGGTGCAGACGCGCTCCTCCCCCTGGTGGATGGGGACGCACCGGTGGGCCTCCTCGAGGTGCTCGTCGCGCGCTGCCTGGCCAACGGCGGCGCGGCGCCCGCCGATAGCGCGGCGGAGGCGCGCGCGCACGGCGCCGCGGCGGCGTTGCACAAGCAGCTGGCGCGCCTCGCGCACGACTTTAACCAGCCCCTGACGGTCGTCCTCGGCACCGTCGAGATGCTCCTCCTTGACGTCCCCGCAGACTCGTTCCTCCGGCAGGACCTCCTGGCGCTGCAGCGGGAGGCGGAACGCCTGCGCTCCCTGGCCACCCGCCTGCGGGGCCTGATCCGTACCTCCTCGCATTAGGTAGCAGCCCACCGACCCGGCCCGGCCCACCGCGCGCTCGTCGGCGCCACACTACGCTCGGCGCGCGATTTGCGCCCTCCCCGCGAGTGTGTTACACTATGGGATGGTGTGGTCGCAGCGGTCAACGATCGGACCCTGCCTACCCTCCGGCGCCGGAACCCTGGCGACACGATCAGGCGGAGGCGCGTCTGCTTGATCCCTTGGCGGTATCCGCGCGGCAACGTCGGCCAGAGTCCGGGTGTTGCCGCCTTTTTTTGTGCCCTGGTACAGGCTCGGCGAGCCTGTTCATGCTATAGTACTGCGCAGAAGAGAGCGGCTCTCTCGCGCGCGGCAACGGAGTGAGATCAGATGAGCGGTACGGACAGGCTGTCGCGTTTGAGGAATATCGGCGTCATCGCGCACATCGACGCCGGCAAGACCACGGTGACGGAGCGGATGCTCTTCCACGCCGGGCTCACCCACCGGCTGGGCAATGTCGATGACGGCAACACGGTCACCGACTTTATGCCCCAGGAGCGTGAGCGCGGCATCACGATCCAGTCCGCAGCGATCACCTGCGATTGGAAGGGTCACCAGGTCAACATCATCGACACCCCCGGGCACATCGACTTTACCGCCGAGGTGCAGCGCGCCCTGCGCGTCCTCGACGGCGGCGTCGTCGTGTTTGACGGCGTGGCGGGGGTCGAGCCGCAGTCAGAAACCGTCTGGCACCAGGCCGACCGCTACCACGTCCCGCGGGTGGCCTTTGTGAACAAGATGGACCGCCCCGGCGCCAGCGTCGACGATACGGTGGCCTCCATCCACGAGCGGTTGGGTGCCCGCGCCATCGCCGTGCAGATGCCCATCGGACAGGAGGCCACCCTGGCCGGCGTGGTGGACCTGCTGCGCATGCAGGCCATCTACTTTGACGCCGACGGCAAGCCCGATCCCGACCGCGTCCAGATCCCTGCCGAGCTCCTTCCGGAGGCCAAGCGCCGCCGCGAGGAGATGATCGAGGCGATCGCCGACGTCAGTGACGAGGTGGCCATGGCCTTCCTCGAGGGGGACGAGCTTCCCCGGCAGACGTTGCTGGCGGCGTTGCGGGAGGCCACGCTGCACAACCAGGCCGTGCCCGTCCTGTGTGGGTCGGCCATGCGCAACATCGGCGTCGTCCCACTGCTCGACGCGGTGCTCGACTATCTGCCCTCCCCCCTCGACGTGGAGGGGATGACGGGTCACCTCGAGGGCGAGGATACGCCCGTGGTCTGCCAGCCCGATGACGACGAGCCGTTGGCGGCGCTGATGTTCAAGCTCACCAACGACCCCTTTGTGGGCAAGATGGCCTTTTTCCGCGTGTACTCGGGCACCATCCGCCGCGGAGACACCGTGCTAGACACGGTCGCCAACTCGAGCGAGCGGATCGGGCGGCTGCTGCGCATGCGCGCTGACCGCCGCGAGGAGGTCGAGGTCGTCCACGCCGGTGACATCGGCGCGGTGCTGGGGTTCAAGTCCGCCTCAACGGGGCATACGCTGGCGGCGCCGCAACGCCCGGTCGTGCTCGAGCAGATCAGCTTCCCGGCCCCCGTGATCGAGGTCTCCGTGACGCCGCGCCAGCGCGAGAGCCAGGACAAGCTCGGCATGGCCCTGCAGCGCCTGGTGGAGGAGGACCCCACCCTGCAGGTGCGCACCAACGAGCGCACCGGAGAGACCGTGCTGGCCGGCATGGGCGAGCTGCACCTAGACGTGGTCCTCGATCGGCTAAAGCGCGAGTTCCGCGTGGACGTACGCGCGGGCGCGCCCCAGGTGGCCTACTGCGAGACCATCACACGGTCCATCGTCCATGAAGGGCGCCTGATCAAGCAGACGGGCGGCCGCGGCCAGTACGCCGTGGTAGTCGTCGAGTTTGAGCCCCTCGAGCCGGGCAGCGGTTTTGTCTTTGAGAACGCCATCATCGGCGGGGCGGTGCCCAAGGAGTACATCCCCGCGGTGGAGCGTGGCATGCGCTCCGCGCTGGAAAAGGGCCCCCTGGCCAAGATGCCGGTGGTTGACATCAAGGCGCGCTTGGTCGACGGCAAGTTCCACGAGGTTGACTCGTCCGAACGCGCCTTTGAGACGGTCGGCTCCATGGTGCTGCGCGAGGCCATGATGCTGGCCGGGCCGGTCCTGCTCGAGCCGGTGATGGCCGTCGAGGTGGTCGCCCCGCAAGAGTACACCGGGGACATCATCGGGGACCTCGCCTCGCGGGCGGGCACCGTCAACGGCATCGAGCCCCGCACGACGGGCGTGCAGACGATCGACGCCCACGTGCCGCTGGCCAAGATGTTCGGCTATGCCACCTCGCTCCGTTCGGCCACCCAGGGTCGCGGGACGTTTACGATGCAGTTCTCCCACTACCAGCAGGTCAGTGAAGAGACCCGCAAAGAGATCGCCTCCAGCGCGGCCTAGGTGCCGGGGGGCCAGCACAACGAACAGAGGGGACGGGACCAAGGTCCCGTCCCCTCTGTCTACCCTGACGCCGGCCGACCCCACCCCCCGGGGCGGCACGACGGGCGTGTGCCCTCGTCGCGCACGCACCCTGCCTTTGCCTGCGGCAGCGGTTGACGCTACGGCGGCCGGCTCTACAATGGTCCTATGTGACCGGGCGAGCGGATACAGGGAGGGACCACTATGGCAGCAAGTCTGAAAGCGGGTGTCATCGGCCTCGGAATCCTCGGCAGCCAACACGCCAAGCTGCTTCGCGATCGCCAAGAGGTCGACCTCGTCGCCGTGGCCGACCTGCGCCGCGAGGTGGCCGAGGACGTCGGCGGGCGGCTGGGCGCCGCCACCTACACCGACTATGCGACCATGCTGCGCGAGCATCGCCTCGACCTGGTCGTGGTAGCCACGCCCGATCCGCTGCACCGCGACCCGACTATCGCCGCTCTGCGCGCCGGCGTACCCAACATCGTCCAAGAGAAGCCCCTGGCCACCACCTGGGAGGACGCCCTGGCCATCTGCGAGGAGGTGGAGAAGCGCAAGGCCCGCCTGCTGGTGAACTTTGCCAACCGTGCCACCCCGCTGGATATCGCCACGCGTTATGTCACCCAGAGCGGCCTCCTGGGGCGCGTGGTCTATGGCGAGTCGCGCTTGGACGACAACATCAGCGTGCCCACCAAGATGTGGGGTGACCGCACCCGAGACTGGGCGGGCGGCTCGTCGACGGCGCACTTTCTGCTGCCCCACGTCGTCGACCTGCTGCGGTACTACTTTGCCCCTGCCGAGGTCAAGGAAGTCTATGCCATCTCGCAGCGCGAGGTGCTCGGCTACACCCCCGACGTCTACGATGCCTTCCTCACCTTCGACACGGGGATGAAGATGCGCGTCAAGGCCGAGTGGATCAAGCACATCGACGAGCTGGTCGAGTTCTACATGTGCTTCTCTGGCGCGGACGGCACGCTGATCTACAACAAGCGCGGCGGCTTTGGCACGGCGCCCGGCTGGCGAGCCAACCTGTCAACGGCCCTGTCTGAGGGGGAGCTGCTGAAGCATCAGAGCGCCCTGCTCGGCCTCGGCGCCAACGTGGCCGCCCTGCTCCACCGTCCGGCGCCCACTACTGGCACCCTGACGGCGGGCGGCGGCGACCTAGTGCCGGCGCTGGAGTTCCGCGGCCTGGGTTATGGAGAGTTCATGGCCCTGCCCGATCGGTTCGTGGACGCCATCCTGCAGGACTCGCTGGAGCCCTCCACCTGGCGCGGCCTGGGGCCCCTGCCGACGCACATCGACGGCCTGAAGCAGACCCAGATCACCACGGCGATCGTCCGCTCGGCGGAGACGGGCAAGGTGATCACCCTCGACTGACCCGATCCATGCCCCGAAACGAGACGAGGCCGCCCACCAGGGGCGGCCTCGCTGCTTGTTCTGCGGCACCGGCATTGCCTAGCGGCCCCAGTTCTCCCGCAGGTAGTCCATGTAGAACAGGGCGTTCTCGATGGGGATGTTGGCCGGCATGTGGTTGCCCACAGCGAACAGGAACCCCGCGCAGCGCTCGGCGAGCGCCAGCGTCTCGTCAACCTCCCTGCGGATGGCTTCCCTCGTGCCAAACGTGAGCGTGCGCGCATCCACCTTACTGCTGAGGATACAGTGCGTGCGCCCGTACTTGGCCACCACCGGTTCCAGCGGGGTCATCGGCTCGAAACAGAGCGCGTCGGCGCCGGCCGCGACGATGTCGTCAACGAACATGGAAAAGTCGCCGTCCGAGGTAAAGATCACCTTCTTGCCGGCGTCCCGCAGCACGCGCCAGAGCTCCCGGTAACGGGGAAAGACCTCCGCCCGGTAAAAGTCGGGGCGCATAAAGGGGCCCATCGTCCAGACCATGTCGTCGTGGCACATAAAGACCTCGATCGAGGTC
>JAAZBY010000242.1 GCA_012513595.1 Chloroflexota bacterium | reverse complement strand
TCGACCACTGGGAGCGCGAGCCGGTGGACGTTGTTTCTGACTATGCCGAGCTGGCCACTGTGTACTCACTACTTGGCAGCTTGGACCACACCGGCGGCCAGTACCACTTGGTGCTGATCGACTAGCGCGCCGCCGCCTGGACCGCCCCGGCGTACTCACCGCCCCTAACTATCCTGCGAGGTACCCGCCTATGAGCGCCTCTATTTCCGTTGACGGCAACACCCTAGTTTACCGCACGCCCTACGACCCGGCGCTGGTGGCAGCGCTCAAAACCCGGGTGCCCGCCAGTGACCGCCGCTGGGATCCGGCGCGCAAAGCCTGGATTGTGGCCCCTGCTCACAGCGCGACGCTCCAGGCGCTGGCTCAGCAGTTTCTGGGCGTGACCATATCCGCCCCGGCCACATCCGGCCCGCCACCCGTCGAGAGGCGCCTCTTGGACGTGCGATACGTCGGCGCCACCAAAGACCGCGGGGACGGTGGCGAGAGAACGGCGTTCGCTTGGGTTGACGGTGCTTGGAGTGTGGTGATCCCTGAGAGCGTACTGCGAGCGTGGTTCAACGCCGAGATGCGGCCCGGTGAGGAGAGGACTCTCTACGCCGTACTTGGCCTGCGCAACGATGCCGCCGGGATCGACCTCCGCCGGGCCTATCGGCGACTGGCGCGCCAGTGGCACCCGGACGTGTGCCGGGAGCCCGACGCGGCGGAGCAGTTTCGCGCCGTTCAGCGCGCCTACGAGATTCTGAGCGACCCTGCCCAGCGGGCGCGGTACGACGCCGGGATCGCCCTGGCGGCCACGGTGCGCGCCAATGACCTCCAAGAGCGCGCGAATCGGCCCCCCGCCTACGGCTACCGCCCTCCTTTGCGCTGCGGGTATCTGATCGCTGTGGGCCAGGAGGCCGTGGGCCGGTTCGCGGTGGCGTCTATCAACCTCTGGGAGGATATCACTGATCGCCACGGTAGGGTGCTCGTCACCTCGTGGCCGATGGGCGCGTCTGCGCCGGTGGAGGAATGGCTGTGAACACCCTATTTGCGCACCCTACTCGCGCCCTGACTACCGTCCCCGGCTCTCTCGCCGCAGCAGCAGATGCCGCCGGGACCTCCCTCGCCGAGTCGTTCGTGGCCTGCGAGGCCGTCGTTTTGGTTGACGTATCGGGCTCTATGGGCGCCCAGGACTCGCGCGGCGGCCGCTCGCGCTACGACGTGGCCCTCGACGAGCTGGCGGCGCTCCAGGCGGCAATCCCCGGCCGCATCGCCGTGATCGCGTTCAGCGACTCGCCCCTGTTTGTGCCCGGCGGCGCCCCGCCCTATCTGGGCTCTGGCACAAACCTGACCGCCGCGCTGCAGCTGGCCAAGCTCGCCGACGTTGCCGGCGTGCGGTTCGTGGTCGTCAGCGACGGCCAGCCCGACAATAGCCTGACCGCGCTGGAGGTGGCGCGCTCGTTTACCGGCCGCATTGACGTGGTTTACGTTGGCCCGGAAGAGGGGGCCCGCGGGCGCGCGTTCCTCGACCAACTAGCCGCCGCCTGCGGTGGCCGGGCGACGACCGCCGACCGTGTGAAAAACCTCGCCGACACGGTTGGCCAGTTGCTGCTGGGGGACTAGTACACGTGAGTCGCCGCACCGCAGTTCCAGTAGCAGCCTACACGAGCTGCCTCCACGATCTCGGTTACCAGTTCCGCCTCAACGAGTGCGGCGACGTTATCGAGCTGGCAGACGGCACACCCGTTGATGATTTCGTCGAGGCCACCATCCTCGCACGAATGCGCGCGGAGGGGTTCGGCGCCGAGGCCGTGCGCGAAGTCATCAAAATGCAGGCGCACCTCCACCGCTATCACCCGATCCGCTCCTACCTGACGCGGCAGGGGATGGGCTGGGATGGAGTCCCGCGGATATCGCAGCTGGCCGCGCACTTTACCGATGAGACAAAGCCTTACCCAATGTT
>JAAZBY010000023.1 GCA_012513595.1 Chloroflexota bacterium | reverse complement strand
TGGTGCCGCCAGAGTTCGCCTTGTGATTGAGGTCCAGGTAGAGCACATAGTTGGCGGCGGCGCCAGCCGCAACGTGGAAGCCTAAGTGCCAATGGTCCTTCGTCTGCGCGGCGTAGAGCGTGGTCAGGTCGTAGGCGGCGTCGGCCGTATCGCCCGGCGGGTCGGTGGCGATGAGGACGCGGTTGGCAGGATCTGCGACCTCGTGCCAGCGGCTCTGGGCGGCGACCTGGAAGCGCGCCGGCTGCCCGTCGGTCGGCATCGGCACGTTCCAGTTGCCCGCCACGCCCCCCGCCACGGCGCGGACGCGCCAGTAGTAGGTGCCGTACGGCAGCGCTGCCAATCCATCGCCATCGTAGGTGAGCCGGGCGCTGGGTGAGTAGGCCGGGTACGGCACGCGGGCAGCCACCGCCAGGTAGGCAGGGTCATAGCCCGGATCTGTCGAGATCTCGACGTCGTAGGCATCGGCGCCGGCCACGGGGCGCCACTCGAGGAGCGGGGTCGCCTCGGTCCATTCGGAACCCTGCTCTGGGCGCAGGAGCTGCGGCGTGGTGCCGGGTGCGCTCGGCGTCAGCAGTGCGGAGGGCGCCAGGCGCGCCAACCAGATCTCCGACCAGGGGCCCACGACGTTGCCGCCGAGCCCGTCAAGGACTGCGACGTGCCAGTAATAGTCGGTGCCCTCCGCCGGCGCAAAGGGGTTGGCCTCCGTCGGCGTGGCAAAGAGGCTCTCAGTCTCTGCCGACCAGACGACCGCGGCCAGCGTCCCGTCGGGGTTCACGGCGTCATCGGTGCTGACCTCCACCCGATAGGCAACGGCCTGCTCGGCCCCCGCCACCACGCGCGTCCAGGCAAAGATGGGCAGCGGGACGGTGCGGTCCTCGTGGGGGTCCATCTCCGTCCCCTCGCCATAGGCGTTGGGGGGATAGTAGAATGGCGGGCTGATCAGCATCGGCGCGGGCAGCGCCGAGGTGCGGAAGGAAAAGACCGCGCTGGTCATGCCGGCGTTGTTGTTGGCGTCCAGCGGGGTCACCCGCCAGTACCAGGTCGTGCCAGGGTCCAGGGGCTTCTTACCCATAGGAACGTGGAAGAACGGATTGGCGGTGTAGTCCGCGTAGGTGCCGATGGCGAACGAGATGACGGGGCTGATCTCGAACTTGTAGCGGCGGGCACCGGGCACCGGCGTCCAGGAAAAGAAGGGTTTGTCAACGTGCTGAAAGCCGTTGGTGGGCGTCAGCAGGACCGGTGGCAGGTACCAGCGCTTGAGGAAGCTCCACTCCTCCCCCGAGGGCTTGGACCAGGGCCCCACCGATCCCCCGGAATACACGCGTACCCGCCAGTAAAAGTTGACGTCGTTGGGCAGATCATCGCCGGGTGTGTAGGCGGTGTTGCGCGTGGTGATGGTGTTGACGCCGGAGCTAAAAGTGGGATCACTAGAGTATTGCAACGTATAGTACTGCGCACCGGGCACCGCCTCCCAGGCGAAGGTTGGCGTGAAGATTGGGAACGAGTCGTCAGGCGGCGACAACTGCTCTGGGGCGTAGATGTATCTTACCTTGAAGCGCCGCGTCTTGCTGGGCATGCCTTCGCGGCCGGAGCGGTCCAGCGGTACCACGCGCCAGTCATAGTCGCCGTCAGGCAGCTTGGCGACGGGCTGCAGAGTGGTGTTCAGCGTCGTGTAGGTCTTGGCGGCGGCAAAGCCGGCGTCAGCGGCAGCGATCTCGAGCCGGTAGGAGGCCGCGCCGAGCACCGGGGTCCACGAGAAGGTCGAGGAGTCGAAGAAGGCCAGCGTCTCATCGCCTTCGGGAAACAGCAGCGCGGGGACGTTGGTGCCGTCCTTCCACTGCTTCGTAAAGTACGAGGTCGCCGACCAATCGCTGACGGGGGACGGCGCCTCGACGCGGACCCTCCAGGCCCACTCGCCATCGACGAACGGCGCCGCGTCGACCGGCGTGTGGGCCGCGTTGGCGGTGGTGATGTTCACCGGGAGCGTGGCAAAGTTGTCTCGGCTGATCTGCAGGCGGTACTTGGTCGCCCCGGCGACCGGCGTCCAGCGGAACTCGGGGATGGCCAGCGGGGTGGCCTCGGTCGGCGTGATGGTGACGCCGCCCAGCGGCGCAAGAGGCGTGGGCGCCTCCGCCGCCCGGAGCGGCGCCGCCGGCAGAGACAGGAGCAGGGCCAGGGCCAGCGAGATGACCCGCAGAGCGAGCGACGCCACGCGCCGGCCTGCGCGAGCGCCCCGGAGACTGACGGCCATGAAGTGCGACATGGTACCTCCCTGACGTCGTGCAGCGCTCACCGGCAACGCCGAGAACGACGACACGCCCTCGCGCGCCGCGCTTGACGCCACAGTACCACACGAAAGTTACAAACAGGTTGCCATAAGGTAGCAGAACGGCGCGAATTCACCCGGGCTTTACGGCGCGGCGGCCCGGGTGGGGCATGATAGTGGCCAGGGAACGCGGGAGGTGGACCGGCCCTGGCCACCCTATTGCCAAAGTGCGGATTTGGCCGTATGATGGCAAAAGCACGCGGATTCGCGCAGTATGTAGCGTTTTCCCCCGCGGCGCGCCGGCCTAACCTCCTTGCTACCTCCCATTTACCTCCCCGTCACCCGGATGTGCTAGGATGGGCGTAGAGAAGACGCACCGGGGCGCGGCGAGCCGCCGGCCGAGAGGAGTGCGCGGTGTTGAGGCGAGTGCGAGACGAGGGGCAGGACCTGGTGGAGTTCGCGCTGATCGCGCCGCTCCTCTTCCTGCTCCTGTTCGGCATCCTGGAGTTTGGCGTGGTCATCTGGCGGTACAACACGGTCGCCAACGCCGCCCGCGAGGGGGCGCGGGCAGCGGCCGTCTTTTACCTCCCGGGCGGCGAGGCCGGGCGAGAGGCCAAGGCGGTCCAGGCGGCCGATGACTATGCGCAGCGGCTCGGGAACGTTTCGATCACCACCACCGCCCATGTCTACACGATGACGGTGACGGGCGGTGAACTCCCCCCCTGGGTGTGGATGATCGGCGTGACCACGACCTACACGCACACCGGCATCACCGGGCTGTTTTCGCCACAGATCAGGCTGCA